>CALBSY010000145.1 GCA_937967725.1 uncultured Alphaproteobacteria bacterium
CGCCATGATCTCCTTGAGCGCGGGAATAGTGGGAAATTGCTGCAGCATGACGCGCGTGCGCGTGATCGCTTCATGCTTGGCGTCGGCGCAATCCTCGCGCCAATGCTGAATGAGATCCGAGAGAGCGGCGGCGGTGACATTCGCTGTGGCGGAAATACAGCCCGGACCACCGGCGCGCAGCATCGGCAGCAGGAATTGCTCGGCGCCGGCGTAGACTTGGAAGTCAGGGAGCCGTTTGACGGTCGCTTCCATCGCCGCCCAGTCGCCGGACGAATTCTTGACGCCGACAATCGTGCCTCTGAATGCCGCCTCGAGGCGCGCCAGCAGGTCGATGCTGAGCTTCAATCCGGTTTGCAGCGGGAAGTCGTAGATCAACACGCGCAGACGTGGATCGTTTATGGCTTCGATCGTTTGCGCATAAGAGCGGAAGATGCCTTCGTCGGATACGCCCTTGTAATAGAAGGGCGGCAGCATCATCACATTGGTGAGGCCGGCGGCAAGCACGGCGCGCGTCAGTGCGATCGTGTCCGGCGCAGCGCAGCATCCAGTTCCGACAATCATGCGGTCGGCGGAAAATCCCGCGCGGCCGAGCGTGTCAATCAGGGCGAGCCGTTCTGAAACCGAAAACGAGTTCGCCTCACCAGTCGTGCCCAGCGCGGCAACCCCAGCGCAGCCCCGCGCCATCAGCCAGCGGATGTGTGCGACGCAGGCGCTGGTGTCGATGGTCAAGTCGTCGTTGAGCGGCGTCAAGCTCGCGGCCCAAGCGCCTGGTGCGATGTCGCTCACGATTCGGTGCTCCGCAACTCGGCCCCGAGGTGCACACAATTCCCATGTTTGCGCCAATGCAAAATCTCAGGCCGGGTATAGCCCAGGGCTATGTGAGTCAGCGCGCGCTGGACGTCGTGCGCTTCTTCCGCGAGGGCTGAGTCGCTTGGTAGAGCGAATGCCGCAGGAATGAGATCACGCTGCCGCCGGTGATCATGCCGAGCGCATAAACGCCGACAATGACAGCCGCGAGCGGCGCCGTGAGACGCCAACCGAACATGGAAAGCGTCACGCTGGCGAGATTCTCGAACGCGAAGACGAGCGTAATGGCCAAGAAGAGGATGACGAGCAGCAAGTAGAGATAACGCATAGCGGCAAGTCTTTGGGTTGCTCTGAAGAATAGTGCTCAAGCTAATGTGGGGCGAAATATCCGCCGGAACAACCGGACACCCGCGTCGGTTGTTCCAATCGCGGCGCGCGCCCACATCTGGGCCATGGCCGTCGCGTTCAACCACACCATTGTTCATGCCGAGGACAAGGAAGTTTCCGCCCGCTTCTTGTCCGAGTTGCTCGGATTGCCGGCGCCGGAGCCGTTCGGCCCGTTCTTGGTGGTGAAGACCTCGAACGGCGTATCGCTGGATTTCATCAACAGCGGCGGCGATCCGGTGCGCAGCCGGCACTTTGCATTCCTAGTGTCGGAAGACGAATTTGACGCCATCTTCGCGCGCCTGCACCAGCGGGGTATGCTGTACCGGGCCGAGCGCGCCGCCAAAACGCCGAACGAGATCACCCGCCACGACGGCCGCCGCGGCAGCTACTGCCCTAACCCATCGGGACATTGGTTGGAGGTCATCACGCATCCGTACGGTTCGGGCGCCAGCTAGCCTTGCCTTTGCTGTTGCGCCACCAGCGCGTCGTCGATTTCACGCGCCTTCAAGGCGGCGGGACGTGACAGGATGCGTCCAGCGTACTCCTCAAACGCGGGACGTTTCTCAAGCGAGCCGAACTGCATGCCCCAGCCGATATGGGCGCCGACATAGACATCGGCGGCGGAGAATTTCTCGCCGAGCAGATAAGGCGTGTTTGACACCGCCGCTTCCAGCACGTCGACGACGCGCGCGAAGGTGCCGTAGCCGACCATGCCTTCCTTGTCCGCGGGCGGGGAAAAGCCCATCGCCTTGTTGGTGACCGCCGCTTCGAGCGGGCCGGCGGCGAAGAAGAGCCAGCGATAATAGGGAGCGCGCAGCTTGTCGTTGGGCGGCGGCGCGAGGCCCGCCCGTGGAAACGCGTCGGCTAGATAAGCGCAGATCGCCGCGCATTCGGTGACGACGACGTCGCCGTGCTTGATGGCGGGCACTTTGCCCATCGGATTAATGGCTAGGTATTCCGGGCCCTTCATCGTCGTCGCGTAATCGAGCACGATGGTTTCGTAAGGTTGGCCGACCTCTTCCAGCATCCAGCGTGCGATGCGCCCGCGCGACATCGGGTTGGTGTAGAGCGTAAGCGTATCGGCCATGGACGATCCTCCGTTCGGTTTGGCATAAGCGGCGCATGGCGAAGAGCAAGCAGATTACGATCTACGGCATCAATAACTGCGACACCATGAAGAAGGCGCGGGCGTGGCTCGACGCGCACCGCGTCGCTTACGCGTTCCGCGATTACAAAACGGAAGGCATAGATAAGAGCTCGCTCGAACGCTGGACGACGGATGTGGGCTGGGAAACGCTGCTCAATCGCGCCGGCACGACCTTCCGCAAGCTGCCCGAAAAAGACAAAGCAAACCTAACGGAAAAGAAGGCCATCGCACTGATGCTCGAGCAACCGAGCATGATCAAGCGGCCCGTGCTCGACGCCGGCGGCAAGCTGATCGTCGGCTTCAAGCCTGAGGTTTACGCGAAGCAGTTCGGCTAAACGCGCGCGATCATCCACGCCGCCGCCGCGTCCAGAATCTCGGCCAAAACTTCAGCATCCTTGCGGCCGCTCTTCGCAGGGACGTGGAACGAGTGGTCGGCGTGCTCGAACATTGTGAGGGTGGCGCGCTCGCCCAGCGACTCGACCGTCGGCTGAAGCAGTTCTTGCTGCGCCAGCGCGTCGTTGCTCCCTTGCAAGAACAGCATCGGCAGCGCCACCTCGTTCAGATGCGCCGCGCGTTCGGCGCCAGGCTTGCCGGCGGGGTGCAGCGGAAAGGCGAAGAACACGAGCCCACGCACCTGCGCCAGCGGCGAGCTAGCTTGCGCCTGCGAGGTCATGCGTCCGCCAAACGATTTGCCGCCGGCGAATAGAGGGAGGCCGCGCGCGAGATCGCCGGCTTTGGAGACTGCGGCGCGCACGGCGGTGTGCGCGAGCGCGGGTGCGTCTGGCCGCTTCGAACCGCGCTCCATGTAAAGGAAATTATAGCGGAGCGTGGCGATGCCGCGCTCGGCCAGCCCGTTCGCAATTGTGGTCATGGATTTGTGCGCCATGCCTGCGCCCGCGCCGTGCGCAAACACGTAAGCCGCGCGCGCGTTCGACGGCGCGAGCCACAAGCCCGAGACCGCGGCGTCTCCGTCCAGTTGAACAATGATCCCTTCCGGCCTCACTGGACCATGTTACTCGGGGATCGGCAGACACTCCATGATCTCGACGCTGTCGCCTGGAAAGATCGTGAAGTGCGGGTGGCCCTCGAACAACTTCGCCGCCGCTTCGTGCGACTCTGCCTTCACGACCACATAGCCGGCCAGGTTGTTCTTGATGTCGGTTATGCCGTTGAGTCCCGTGCGCTTGGTTTTGCCGAGCGGACCGCCGTTATCGACAATGGCAGCCTTGTGCTTATCGCCCCAGGCCCTCCAGGCGGCCATGCCGTCCTGGATGCGCTTGTTGCGTTCGGCTTCGCTGATCGCGTCCCAACCGGAGCGTTCTCGTGCCGATGTCGTGCCGGTATAGACAGCGAGAAACGTTCTCATGCTCTACCTCCTGATCATGCCGCCGCCGCGAGGTGTTCATCGAGTTTGTCAAGCAACTCGCGCCATCCCGACTCGCGCATAGCGATTCCGTCGCCGCCCTCGAAGAAGGTTGCGTGCTCGGTGAAGATGAGACGCGTGCCTGATCCGTCGGGCCTCAACTCGACGCTGGCGAGCGATACCGAGAAGCGAGCGCCGTCGCGGTCCATCGAATAGGTGAAAATGATGCGCTCGTTGTCGACGATCTCGTTGAAGACCGTCTCGTTGCCGAAGGTCGTTTCCGGCGGAAACGGGTTGGAGGGGCCAGTGACGCGAAAGCGGCTCTTCTCGGTTCCGCCTTCGCGGAAGTCGAGTTCGAACGAGCGGATGTCCCAGCCTTCGCCTTCGGCGAACCAGGCGCGCTTCGCCGCCGGATCGGCCCAGGCGGCGAAGACACGCCGCGGCGAAGCGTCGTAGCGGCGTTCAATGACAAAGGAGCCGTGGGTGGTCGTGGTCATCTCACGCCTCTGCATTCAAGAAAGCTTCGAGTTGATTAAGCAATTCGCCGGCGCCGTGTTCGCGTGCGGCGGCGTCGTCATAGCCGTCGAGGTATATGCCTTGTTCGGTGTAGACGAGCGTCGCGCCGTTGGCTGAGGGCCGGATTTCGGTCGTGCCAAGTGAGACGGAGATGCGCGTTTCGCCAAGGTGCATTTCGTAGGACATCACGATGCGCTCGTTCTCGACGATGTCCCAGTATTCGCCGCTCATCTTGTGAACCACGCCGCCCGGCGGGCCGCCGGTCGATGTCTCCTTGCCGCCGACACGGAAGTCCATGCTATGCGCGGATTCCCATTCGTCAGGGCCGCCGAACCAACGCGCTTTCTTTTTCGGATCGGCGTAAGCGGCGAAGACCTTTGCCGGCGCATGCGCATAGTCGCGCTCGATGACGAAGGTCGCGTGCGTCGTGCTGCGCTTGGTCATTGCGAGAACTCCTTTGTCGAGCGCTGGTGCCGCGGCTTAGTCGTCCTTGGTTTCGTCGAGGAATTGTCCGAGCCGATCGAGGCGGCGCTCCCACAAAGCGCGTCGTTCGGCGATCCAACGCTCGGCCTGGCTGAGCGCTTTCGCTTCGATGCGGCAGGTGCGGGTGCGGCCGACCTTCTCGGAAATCACGATGCCGCTGGCCTCGAGCACCGCCAGGTGCTGCATCACGCCGGGCAGGCTCATGGCGAGCGGCTTGGCCAACTCGCTGACTGTGGCCGGGCCCTGCGCCAGGCGATCGACCATGGCGCGCCGACTAGGGTCGGCGAGGGCCTGAAAGGCCATGTCGAGAGCAGCGTCTTGTCGATACATAACACTTAAGTAGCAACTTAAGTATTGGTTGGCAAGCCGGAATCGCATCCATTCGCCGCCGCGGCGGCTACAACGTCGAAACTGAGGAGACGACGGGATGTTCGACGACTTCATGGTGGCGATGATCGTCATCACCGCAGTCACGTTCGCGCTGATTGGCCAGGGCTGGATGTCCTACCTAGAGCACCAGCGCCGCAAGCAGGCGATGGAAGTGATCAAGGCCGCGATCGAGGCGGGCAAGGAAGCGCCGCCAATCGTATACGAGCAGTTGGCGACGGGCGTCGCGGGCAAGGCGCCTTGGAGTGAGGTTGTGATTTTCACCGCGCTCGGCGTCGGTTTCTGGATTGCGTACGGAACCGCGGAAGAAGCCGGCGACCGCACGGCGTTCCTTGTCGTCGCCGCGACGATGACGGTGACCGCGATAGGCTGTCTGGCGTTGGCGCTGTTCCGGCCTGGCGCAGCGCGGCCGCGCCGCGATCATGAGCCCGGATGAAGAAGCGCGCCTCATCGCCGCCGCGCGTTCTGGGGACAGCCGCGCGTTCGCAGCGTTGGTCGGCGCGCATCGGCAGGCGGTCCGCGGTTTCCTACGCCGCTTCACAGGTCATTGGGCCGATGCGGATGACATCGCGCAGGAGGCGTTTGTGACGGCGTGGCGCAAGCTTTCGCGCTTCGAGGGCCGTTCGACTTTCCGGTCTTGGGTCTCCGGCATTGGTTTCCGCATCGCCCGCGATGCGCGGCGCGCGCACGGCCGTAGCACCGTGCGGGATACAGCGTGGGCGGATCACCAAGATGGCGGCGAAGCGACAGCGCCTCTGGAGGATCGCATCGCGCTCGAAGCGGCAATGGCCGATCTGCCGGACGAGCAGCGCGCGGCTGTGGCGATGTGCTTGGGGGAAGGGTTTTCGCATAGCGAAGCGGCCGGCATCTTGAACTTGCCGCTCGGTACGGTGAAATCGCATGTGGCGCGCGGCCGCGAGCGTTTGCTGCGCGCGCTGGAGACGACCGATGGATAACGAAGCGCGCCTGATGCGGGCAATGGCGGCGGCCTCGCCGCCCAGCGTCGACCCGGGCTTCATGATCGCGGTCATGGAGGCCGCAGAGCGGCAGCGCTTCCGCGCCGAGACGGCCCATCGGCTTCTGCGCGTGGCCGGCATGGCGGCCGCGGCGGCGGCGCTGGCCGCGCCGTTTTGGGGCTGGGCGGCGGCCAATGCGGAGGCGTTACAGAATGGGATCTTGATGGCCGGTGGTCTGCTGGCGCTTGTGGCTTTCACCCGAGTCATGACACAACGGGCTACCGCTGCGCTGCACGGCTGACGCGGTGCATCTATTTCCCCAAGCCCGCGCATCTATGTCACAAAAGAGGCAATAAGCCTCGGGCTATGGAGACACCAATGGATTGGCTTATCCCGTTCATATTTTTCGGGTTTTTGGCGGCCGTGATCCTGGTTCCGATCTGGTTGCGCGAACGGACCAAGCAATCCGCCCATCATCTGATTTCGCAGGCGCTGGAGCGTGGGCAGACCCTCGATCCTACGCTGATGCGCCAGCTCACCGAAGGGACTGGCCGGCAGCAGCCCGATAAAGCGCGGCGCAGCCTAGGCAGCGGCATCGTTCTACTGGCTCTGGCGGGTGGCTTCGTCGGCGCCGGTTTCGTTGTTGAGGATATTTCGGGCGCATCCGAAGCGTTTGGCGGAATGATGGTGCCGGCCGTGATCCTCGGCGCGCTAGGAACCGCCTTTATCCTGCTCGCCATCGTCGATTATGCCACACAGAAGAAGGACCAATGAGAGTAACGAGTGGCGGCGCGGGGGCTCCTCAATCTGGCTCAGGCCACGGAAGCTGCGCTCATTATCGCAGCACAGGCCAGGGACCAGGCGGCTTTCGGGGAGCTCGTAAAGCGTCGCCAAGGCTGGGCCCGGGGCCTGCTGCGCCGGATGTGCCGCAGCCACGCAGAAGCTGACGATCTGGCTCAAGAGGCGTTCATCAAGGCTTGGGAAAGATTGAAGGACCTAGAAACACCGGCAGCCTTTCCAGGCTGGTTTAGGAGGATCGCAGTAACGACGTTTCTCATGGCCAAGCGAAAGCAGAAGGCCGTGGTCGAGGAGATCGACTAGGCGACCAATCCGATGGCCTCGGAAGACTCCACTCCGGAAGCGCAAGCCGGCGCCAAGATCGACCTGGAGAAGGCGCTTGCCAGACTTTCGGATGCTGAGAGATTGTGTGTGACCTTGAACCACGGAGAAGGGCTCAGTCACTCCGAGATTGTAGAAATCACCGGTCTTCCCCTCGGCACGGTGAAATCACACGTACTAAGGGGAACGGAAAAGCTTCGCCGCATGTTGGAGCCGGCGCAATGAACGAGTTCGATGCAGTCCTGAAGCGGGGTTTCGCTGAAGCCCATGAACCGGCGGATGACGGCTTTTCCGTCAATGTCGGCCATGCCGTCGCGCGGCGGGAAAAGGCGCTGCAGATCCGCAATGCGGTTCAGAATGTCGGTATGGCGCTCGGCGGCACGGTTGCGCTGTGGGGCGTGTATTCGTTCGTCGGCGCCTACGGAAACGAATTCTTGGCCAGCGCTGGGCTGGAAGTTGCACGCGTACACGCCGCCGTCAGCGGCGCACCGTCCGTCAGCACGGTGACCGGCGACGCCGCGGGTCAAGCGGGCGGCATGCTGGCTTCGCTGGGCGCGGGGCTGACGCAAGTGCTGCTCGTCATGGGCGCGCTGGCTGGTGGCGCTGTCGCTTATCGCGCGGTCCAGCAAGACTAAAAACACTGCTTCCTTGAGGCGACTGCGCTGGCGCGCACGGGTCTCAGCGGCTAGGGCTTTGCGTCAGAGCGAGGTCCATTCTCCCCATGTCGCGTCATTCTGATATCCGCCGCGTCACCGCGCCTGACATCCGCGCCCGCAAGGGCGGCGAGCCGATCGTGTGCCTCACGGCCTATACGGCGCCCGTGGCGGAGATCCTCGACCAGCACTGCGATCTGCTGTTGGTCGGCGACTCCGTCGGCATGGTTGTCCACGGCATGCCGAACACGGTGGGCGTTACACTTGAGATGATGATCATGCACGGCCAGGCGGTGATGCGCGGCTCACAGCGCGCGCTGGTGGTCGTCGACATGCCGTTCGGCTCGTACGAAGCGGGACCCGAGATCGCGTTCGCCAACGCCACGCGCGTGCTGAAGGAAACTGGCGCGCAGGCGATCAAGGTGGAGGCCGGTCCTTCCATCGGCGCAACCATCGCCTACCTGGTCGAGCGCGGCGTGCCGGTGATGGGGCACGTCGGCCTACGGCCCCAGGCTGTGAACGTTGACGGGAAGTTCCGGGCCAAGGGTCGCACGCGAGAGGAACGCGCCAACGTGCTCGCCGAGGCTCGCGCCGCCGACGAGGCGGGCGCCTTCGCCATCGTGGTCGAGGGTGTGGACGAAGCCCTCGCCCCGGAGATTACTGCTGCGGTCCGCGCCCCTACCATCGGCATCGGTGCTTCGGCCAAGTGTGACGGCCAAATCCTGGTCACGGACGACCTCTTGGGCCTGTTTGATTGGACCCCCAAGTTTGTCCGCCGTTACGCGGACCTCAAGGGGGTGATCGACAAAGCCGCGGCTGCCTATGCCGCCGATGTCCGTTCCCGCCGTTTTCCTGCCGCAGCCGAGACCTATGCCCTGGGCGGAAAGCCACAGCGCCGGCGCGTTGCCGGGGGAGACAAGCGCGGCTAGCTTGCCGGCGATTTTGGGGGCCGGGCAGGCATTCAGCCGAGCCGACGGGGTCAGGATACGGGCGCGTGACCAACGAAAGCGACAGTTTCATCAATGAAGTCGACGAGAGCTTGCGCCAAGACCGCATGCTCGCGTTCGCACGCAGGTACGGCCCCTGGATTGGCGGCGCCGTCGTCGTCGCGCTGCTCGGCGTGCTCGGCTACATGTTCTGGCAGGATCAGAACCAACAAGCCTCGCGGCGGCACGCGGCGGAATATTCCGCTGCTCAGCAATTGGCGCGGGAAGGCAACCTCGAAGACGCCAAGGCTGCGTTCGAGGCGCTGACCCGCGAGGGACCCCGGGTCTATCGGGTCATGGCGCGGCTCGAACATGCAGCGCTGCTGGAGGCTGAAGGCGATCTTGAAGCCGCTCTGGCGGAATTCGACCAGGCGGCGGAACAAGCCAACGATCCGGTGATGCGGGACACGGCGCGGTTGCGCGCCGCCTACATTGCCGCCGAAACCCAGGATTTCGCCGCGGTGCAGACCCGGCTGCAGCCTTTGATCGATTCTGAAAGCCGGTTCTCGTATCTCGCCCGCGAATTGCTGGCGATCGAAGCGTGGGAAGCTGGCGACGCCAATCTCGCGCGCGACACGCTCGAAAATCTCACTCTCGCATTTGACGCGCCCGAAGCCGTGCAGCAGCGCGCGCAAGTGGCGCTCGCAGTTATCGGCCCAGCGCCGGCAACCTCAGCGGACGGCGCGGCCGACGCGCCCTCCGAAGGAGAAACTAAATGAAGCCGTTGCGACCGATTGCAATTGTAGCGGCTGCCGCCGCGCTCTCGGCGTGCTCGACCGTCAGCCGCATCGGCGATGCGATCAATCCGTTCAATGATAACGACGCGCCCAGCCAAACCGCGCCGCAGGACGGACGCATCTCTATCCTCGCGTTCGAGCAGCAGCTGGCGCAGGATCCATCCTTGGCCGGGCGCGCCATCATCGCACCGACGCCGGTGGCGTTCGCGGATTGGAGTCAGCCGGGCGGCACGGCGGATAATTCGCCTCCCAATTCGACCGGCACAGTCGCACTCACGCAGGCCTGGCGCGCCAATCTGGGCGAAGGATCAAACAACCGCGTGCAGCTCGCCGCGCCCCCAGTGATCGATGGCGGACGGCTCTATTTCCTTGATGCTGACCATCGCGTGCATGCAATTGACGCCAGCACTGGCGATCGTCTGTGGACCGAGTCGCTGCGCCCGCGCGGCACGCGCGACCGTGTCGCGCGCGGCGGCGGCGTCGCCGCGGCTGGAGGGCGCGTTTTCGTCACGACGGGGTTTGGATTCATAGTCGCGCTGGAAGGCGCCAACGGCGAAGAGGTTTGGCGGACACAGGGCGGCGCGCCATTCCATTCGGCGCCGACTTATTCCGGCGGGCGACTCTACGCCATCACCAACGACAGCGAACTCATCTCGCTCGACGCCGGCGCCGGTGCAACGCAGTGGACGTATCAAGCCATCGCCGAGCCCGCGCGCATCCTGTCCGCGCCAAGCGTGGCGATTGACGGCGATACCGTCGTGGCGCCGTTCGCCTCGGGCGAAGTGGTGGCGCTCTTGGGCGCCAACGGGCGCAGATTGTGGAGTGACTCGCTATCGCGATCCGGTCGACTGACGTCGTTATCTGCGATCAACGACATCGCCGGACGTCCTGTGATCGACAACGGCGTCGTCTACGCCGCCAGCCATTCGGGCGTTCTCGCCGCCATCGACTTGCGCAGCGGACAGCGCATTTGGGCGCGCGCGTTCGCATCCACGCAAACGCCCTGGATCGCCGGCGACGTGCTCTACGCGGTGAGCGTCGACGGCGAACTCGCCGCGTTCGACCGCGCGACGGGCAACGCGTATTGGGTTTCGCAACTGCGCCGTTACGAAGATGAGGGCGATCGCACCGGGCGCGTCGCGTGGACGGGTCCGATCATGGTCGGCAGCCGTCTCGTTCTGGCCAATTCGCTTGGGGACGTGGTGTCGGTCTCGCCGGAGAATGGCCAGACCGTCGATACCGCGGACGTGAACGACCCGGTGTTCATCCCGCCGATTGCCTCAAACGGATACATCTATCTCGTCACCGACGAAGCGCGCTTGGTCGTGCTGCGCTGATGCAGGTGGGCCATGACGATCAAGCTCGCGATCGTCGGGCGTCCCAATGTCGGCAAATCGACGCTGTTCAATAGACTCGCAGGCAAGCGCCTCGCCATTGTCGACGACACCCCCGGCGTAACCCGCGACCGGCGCGAGGCGCGCGGGCGCCTAGGCGATCTCGACTTCATGCTCATCGACACGGCCGGCTTCGAGGACGCAACAGACGCGTCGCTGGAGGCCCGCATGCGTGCGCAAACCGAAGCGGCGATCGCCGCCGCCGATGTAATTCTGCTGTTGATCGACGCGCCCGTGGGCGTGACGCCTCTCGATGAGTCCTTCGCCGCATTGCTGCGCCGCGCGAACAAGCCGGTCGTGCTCGCCGCGAACAAGGTCGAGGGGCGTGCGGGCGATGCAGGAATCAACGAAGCCTATGCGCTCGGCTTGGGCGAGCCAGTGCCGATCTCCGCCGAACATGGCGAAGGCATGGGCGAGCTTTACGCCGCCATCGCGACGCACGCGCATGACGATAGCAGCGAGCAGACCAGGCCAGAGCGTCCGATCCACCTCGCCATCATTGGGCGGCCGAACGCGGGCAAGTCGACGCTGGTCAACGCGCTGATCGGCGAAGATCGCCTGTTGGTGGGCCCCGAAGCGGGCATCACCCGCGACTCAATCGCCATCGATTGGCGCTGGAAAGACAAATCTTATCGCTTGATCGACACCGCCGGCATGCGCCGCAAGGCGAAGGTGCAAAACAAACTGGAGAAGCTTTCGGTGGCGGACACGCTGCACGCCATCCGATTCGCCGACGTTTGCGTGCTGGTGATGGACGCCCGTGAGGCTTTCGAGAAGCAGGACCTCGCGATTGCCGATCTCGTCGTACGCGAAGGCCGTGCGCTCGTTTTCGTGCTGGCCAAGTGGGACCAGATCGTCGATTCACGCGCCGCCTTCGAGGAATTGAAACTGACCGCGCGGGAGAGCCTGCCGCAGGCGCGCGGCGCGCCAATTGTTACGATCGCCGCATTGTCAGGTGTGGGGCTCGACCGGTTGATGAAGGCCGTCGGGCAAGCCCACGAAGACTGGACCGCGCGAGTCAAAACTAAAGATTTGAACAACTGGCTTTACGCCACGATCGCGCGGCACCCGCCGCCGGCAGTGCGCGGCAAGCGCATCAAGCCGCGCTACATCACTCAGATCAAAGCCCGTCCGCCGACCTTCGTCCTGATCGCGTCACGCGCCGAGGAGATGCCGGAGAGTTACAAACGTTATTTGATCAACGGCCTGCGCGAGGCGTTTGATCTGCACGCCGCGCCGGTGCGTTTGATCGTGAAACAGGGCAAAAATCCGTTCGCGGAAAAGACCTGAACTAAGCGCCTCAGCACGCCTGGCCCGCGGCCCAGCCGCTCGACCACGCCCACTGGAAATTGTAGCCGCCGAGCCAGCCGGTGACGTCGACCGCCTCGCCGATGAAGTAGAGCCCCGGGACGTGGCGGCATTCCATCGTTTGTTGCGAGAGGGCGCTCGTGTCGATGCCGCCGGCGGTGACCTCGGCCTTGGCGTAGCCTTCCGTGCCGGTGGGCTGTGCAGCGCTATATTTTACTTTCCGCGCTGCCACGCGCAGCATCTCGTCGGAGCGCTCGCCAAGCTCGCCTTCCGGCAGTCCCGTGCAAAGCAGTTCTGCGAGACGCCCCGGCATGAGTTCTCCAACAATCGTTCTGATGCGCCGCTTCGGGTGTTCGCGCTTAGCGCGGACGAGAAACTCCATGTCCTGATCGGGCAGCCAATCAATGTGGATCGATTTGCCCGCGCGCCAATAAGATGAAATCTGGAGAATTGCCGGCCCTGATAGTCCGCGATGCGTGAACAGAAGAGCCTCGCGAAACCGCGTCTCGCTGAGAGTGACTTCGACGTATTGTGACACGCCGGCCAGTGGACGCATCCAATTGATGTCGCTGTTAGAGAAGGTGAGCGGAACTAGCGCCGGTCTCGGCGCGACGACCGGTACTCCGAACTGTGCAGCCAATTCGTAGGCGAAGCCTGTCCCTCCGAGCTTAGGGATCGACGGTCCGCCGCACGCGACGACGAGACGCGCTGAGACGAACTCACGAAGATCGGTGTCGACAATGTAGCGGTCGGTGCGGCGGACAGCGCTGATGCGGCAGCCGGTGACAACTTCCACGTGCCCCGTGGCGCATTCGTCCATGAGCATACGCACGATCTTCTGCGATGAGCGCGCGCCTTCACAGAAAAGCTGACCAAGCGTCTTCTCGTAGAAATCGATGCCGTGGCGTTCGACGAGATGCATGAAGTCGCGCGGCGTATGGCGCGTGAGCGCGGAGCGGGAGAAGTGTGGGTTGGCGGAGAGGTAACGCGCCGGATCGCCGGCGTCGAGATTAGTGAAATTGCAGCGCCCGCCGCCGGAGATGAGAATCTTGGCGCCTACTTCGGCGTTGTGCTCCAGCACCAAGACGCGCCGTCCGCGTCGCGCCGCATGCACGGCGCAATAGAGTCCGGCCGCGCCGGCGCCGATGATGATGACATTGTATGCATTCCGCATTAGCGGCGCTCGAACTGCACCCAGGCGCCGTTTTCTTGATAGTTCGCCTGAAGCATCTCGACGATCTGCGGCGCGATGTCCTCCGGCGTCGGCAGCGTCATCGGGTCTTCGCCGGGGCACGCCTTGGCGCGCATG
>CALBSY010000146.1 GCA_937967725.1 uncultured Alphaproteobacteria bacterium
ATTTACGGGCCGCGCCTTTACGAGCTGATGAGCTATTGGGATGGCGACGGGTGGAAACGGGATGGCCGCGCACAGGACGACCTGCGCGCCTTCGCGGAAGCGTGGCGGGCGATGCCGAAATGGGTTGTGTCAAAGTCACTGAAGCACGTTGGGCCGAATGCGACGCTCATAAGCAATGATTTCGAAGCGGCGGTGCGCAAGCTGAAAGCCGAACTGGACGGCGAGATCGAGGTCGGCGGTCCGAAGCTGGCGGCGAGCTTGGGCAAGCTCAGCTTGATCGACGAGTATCACATCTTCCTGCACCCGGTCGTGCTCGGACACGGCGAGCCGTCCTTCGCCGGCGTGACGCCGAAATTGCGGCTGGTGGGGAGCGAGCGGATCGGCGAGAGCGCGCTGAAGTTGACGTACGTTCCAGCGTAAGCGCTGCGTCGCTCGCCGCGCGCTTATCGCTTCGACAGCATGCTGCCGCCGTGGCGGTGCGCAGCCTCTCGGACAGCTCTCGCGAGTTCAGAGCTGGGCAGCGTACGCGCCAACACCATGCCGCCGACGCAGAGCGCGGCAAGGGTGAGAGCGTCTTGTCGCCTCTTAGACGCATGCCCCGTCAATGATCGCTCGAACAGCGCCACCATCGCCTCAAGCAGCGTCTGATAGGCCGCGCGAACTTCAGGCGCCGCCCTGGCGATGTCCGAAGGAAGCGCAATCATCGGGCATTGGCCGTCTAGATCGCGGAGGTGATCGTTCGAAAGATAGCCCGCCAACATCTGGCTTGCCGCTTCGGCTGTGGCGTTCGAAGGATCGACGCCGGCGTCCGCACGCCATTGCGCGCCGCGTCCCATCAGAAAGCTGGCGACGGCCTCGGCGAACAACTCCTCCTTGCTTGCGAAGTGATTGTAGAAGCCGCCACGCGTCAGCTCTGCGTCCGCCATCACCATGTCTATGGTGACGTTGTTGAAGCCATGCCGGTTGAAGAGAATGCGCGCACATTCGACGATGCGGGCGCGGGTCTGCCGTTTATGCGCGGCGCTGTAGGGCATGAGCGATCCTATAACAGGACTAAATATGTTCCTGAACATATTTAGTCCTGTTGCACACAGTTCGAACCCATAACGAGGAGGTCTCATGGCCCAGACGTTCACAGGCGGCTGCCTCTGCGGGGCCGTTCGCTACAGCTGCAGCGCCGAGCCCGTGTTCGCGGGGGCATTGTCATTGCGAAGACTGCCGGCGCTCGAGCGGCAGCGGCCACAGTTCTCATCTGGGCGTTCCGGAGCCTGCGGTGACGCTGTCCGGCAAAGTGCAAGGGTACGCGCGTGCGGCCGACAGCGGCCACATCGTGACGCGCCATTTCTGTCCGAACTGCGGGGCAGCGCTGTATTCAACCAACGACGCCATGCCGGGAATGCTGTTCCTGCGCGCTTCGAGCCTCGATGATCTGGAGGTGTTCAAGCCGCAGATGCACGTCTTCGTCTCTCGCGCGGCGAGCTGGGATCATCGGCGCGAGGATTTGCCTGCGTTCGCGGAGATGCCGCCCGGCATATAGGGGAGGAGAGTGAGGTGAAGCGATACATGCTCCTTCACGTCGGCTTCGAGTCGCCGACGCCAGAACTGATGGCGAAACGGAAAACGTGGCTCGAGGCTGGTGCGACATACGGTCGAGAACATTGGCCTGCGGCGGGCCGGGAGTTCACGCACGACGGCGTCGGGGAGCTCGCCTGGGACGGCGAGTCGCTTACCGGCTCCACCATCATCAACGCCGAGAGCTTCGATGCCGCCGAAGTGCTTGCGCGCTCCAATCCGTTCATCAAGAGCATCCGCATCTACGAACTCGCGGATCATTCCTGACTAGTTGAATGCAGAAAAAGGCCGCTCTTTCGGGGCGGCCTTGGTGTTTCTGCGTTGAGCGCCGTTCTTACTTGAACAGCTTCGCCCAATTGCGGGCTTCGCGCTTGCGCCACCCGCCGCGGTGGTAGGCGTCGCTCACGATGATCGGCGCGACCGAGGTCGCTTCCGCGAACACCATCTGCTCGTGCACGGTAGACACCTTGCCCCAGCTCGCGGCCTCCTGCAGCGTTGAGGAGGAGCAGGCGCCGTCGCGCACGTCGGCGACCGTGATCTGCACGGCGTATTTGTGCACTTCGACGTCGTCGTGGCCCAAAATCTCCGCGCAGACGACGGTGTCTTGCGCGAAGTTCTTCGGCACGCCGCCGCCGACCATGAAGAGGGCGGTGGTGCCGGCGGCGAGTTTGATCTCGGTCAGCTCGCGGAAATCGCCGCCGCTGTCGATGGTCACGTACGGCTTGCCGGCCTTGCGGCGCTCGACCTGGTGCTTGACGATGCCGAAGCCGGCTGAGCAATCGGAGAACGCCGGCACGAAGATCGGCACACCCTTTTCGTAGGCGCGCTGGATCAGCGAATCTTTCTTCTTGGCGTTGCCGTCCGCCAGCCACTTGCCGAGCTCATGGATGAACTCACGCGAGGTGTAGGGGCGCGGCTCAAGCTGTTCGCAAATGTCGTAGATGGTGTGATCGACGTGCTGCAGCTCTTCTTCGTCGATGTAAGTGTCGTAGATGCGGTCGATGTAAAGCGAGCGCAGCGTGTTGTCGTCCGGGATTTCCTTGGCCTGGTAGTGCTTGAAGCCGAGCGCTTCGAGGAAATCCATGTCGATGATCGAGGCGCCGGTGGCGACGATCGCATCGCACATATTGTACTCGACCATATCGCGCCAGACGTGCAGGCAGCCGCCAGCGCCGGTGGAGCCGGCCATGATCAGCCAGGTCGAGCACTTCTGATCTTCGAGCGCCATGTTGAGGATTTGCGCGGCGCGCGCGGCGTCGCGGCTGGTGAAGCTCATCTTGCCCCAGGCGTCGA
>CALBSY010000147.1 GCA_937967725.1 uncultured Alphaproteobacteria bacterium
GCTCCTCGAGCGCGGCCTGTAGTTCGCGGCGGGCGCTCCGCTCTTCACCGCGATCGAGCATTTCGACGGCTAAACGCACGCGCTCGCGCGGCGCGAGGTCTGGCGTTGCGCGCTCGGGCATGTCCGGCAGCACGTTGCCGATGTCCGGCATGTGCGAACATGCGCTCCCCACAAGGGCGGCGGCAATGACGGCGATAAGACGAAGCGAGTTCTGCATCACAAGCGTCTCCTCAATTCATCCTGCTGACGCCGCACGCGTGATTGCGCGCGAGCAAGCCAGTCTGCGTTGGTGATCGTGATGATGAAATCCGACGCCGGCAGGGGGCGTGAAAAATAGTAACCCTGGAAGGTCGAACATCCGAGCGTGCGCAGCACTTCCACTTCCTCGTAGCGCTCGACCCCTTCCGCCAGAACCGCCAATTCAAGCCCCGCGGTGAGATCGATGAGCGCTTTACAGATCGTGCGGCTATCGGCGCGTTCGTCGACCTGCGCCACGAACTCGCGGTCGATCTTCAACTTCTGAAACGGCAAACGCCGAAGATAAGCCAAGCTCGAGTACCCGCTGCCAAAGTCGTCGATCGCCAAGGCAAAGCCGGCTTCCCGCAACTGCTCGAACATCATGAGCGTGCGCGCGGCGTCTTCCATCGCCGCCGTTTCCGTCAGCTCCAGTTCAATTTGCGATGGCGAAAGTCCGTGCGACGCCACGATGCGTTTTAGCGCGCTCGGCAGCGCCGAATCGCTCAACTGATGCGTGGAAAGATTGACCGCCACCTTGAGCTGCGCGCCGCCGGTCTCGCGCCACTCGCGCAATTGCCGGCATGCGGCGTTGATCGTCCACATGCCGATTTCGTGAACGAGGCCGGATTCTTCCAGCACCGGCACGACCTGCGCGGGCGGCATCTCGCCGGAGCCGCCGCGATGCCAACGCAGCAAAGCTTCTGCGCCGACGACGCGGCCCATCGCCAGATCGACAAACGGTTGATACGCCAGCTGCAGTTCGCCGCGGCGAACCGCATGGCGCAGATTTTGTTCGAGCGAAAAGCGCTTGCGCGCCTGCTGAGGAGAAGGACGCGCAAAAAAAGCGATGCCGCCGTCCGTCGTGCGCTGCGGCCGCGCGAGCGACACAAATGCGCGGTTCATGAGATTGCCCGGCTCGTCTGCGTCCACCGGATAGAGCGCCGAGCCCAGCTGGATGTCAGGCGTGAAGGTCAGGCCTTGATCCGGCACATCGCGCACGAGCACATAGCCGATGGCCTGTAGCTCGGCCTGCGCGGCCTGCGCTTCGATTTCCGAGCCGAACCATACGGCAAAGCAATCGCGGTCGACGTGGCCGACCGGACGCCCCGCACCTACGGCATCGGTCAGGCGTTTCGCTGTCGTCGTGAGCAACCGTTCCGCGGCGGCGACATCGAAGGCGACAACGTGGTCGAAGTTGGCGAGCCTAATCAAACCGAGCACAGCGGGCGCGCTAGAGAAAGCCAGCCCCTGCGCCACTTCGGCCAAGAATTCTTCTCGCAATGGCAGGCCGGTGACCGGATGGCGTTGCGTCCGCTTGCTCAACGCCGCCAACTGGGCGGTGATCGTGTTGAAGTTGGCAATGATCTGGCGGTGATCGTCCGACGCCAGAGTGCGCCCGCCATCGCCCCGGCGCGCCTGGCGCTCGAGCATGACCGCCAACGACGCCACTGGCCGCAGCGTGCGCACGAGCCCGATAATGCTGGCAAAGGTTACGGCCAACGCGGTGACGGCGAGTGCGCGCGGTCCATCTGGCGAAACGCTCACATAAATCAGCGCCAGCAGCGGAAACAACGACGCGAGCACGGCGTAAGCGAGCGCGCGCGCGCAAATCCCGCCAGGTACAAGGCGCGCCATTGCGCGTGTGCCGTTCTGAAACGCACCCATCACCAAGCCCGGCTCCTCGCCGAGCGGTGTACGCCACGTTGTGCTTAGTTCACGTAAAGCTAGATGCTTAGTTATTGGTGGAAATGGAACTTTTGGCAAGAATCCACGGCAACGGCATACCTAATTGTACCAAATGATACGCACTCTGACTCCGAGGCCCCCGCCCTACGAGAAGGACTCAGACGCGTCCGGTTCAACGCACGTCGTGACAAGCATCTTCCATAAGTAGAATTGCCCGAGCGCCGGCGTGCGTGCTGGTAAAGATAGCTGGCGGAGACGGAGGGATTCGAACCCTCGGTACCCTGTTCGAGTACAACGCCTTAGCAAGGCGCCGCCTTAAGCCACTCGGCCACGTCTCCGGCGAGCGATCCGCTTAGCCGCTTCCGCCACCCTGCCGCAAGGCGCCAAATCCCGCCGCACTCTTCCTTAATTGGCGCGGCCTTTGCGCGAACGCGTCCCAAAGACTTAGTTCGAGGGGCGAATTATCCATGCCGAAGAGAGCCTTGAAGCGGGCCCGCGCCGATTTGGAGCAGGCTCAGCAAGCGCTGCCCGCGATCCTCGAGCCAACGGAGACGGGCGAAGCGCGCCGTCTGGCTGAATTGGCCGGCGAGTTCTGCCTGTTTGGACTCGATATCGCGCTCACGGAGGCTGCTTGGAGCGAACCGGCCGATCAACCTTACCGAAGTGTTGAGCCGCCGCCGGCGCCCCCCGCCAACGACGCCGAGCCCAAGCCGGCGCCCAGCTTCGCTTTCCCGCCACTGTCGCGTCGCGGCGTTCACCTCGACCCCGCTCTGCCAGTGCGCGCGATGCAAGCGGTCGACTGGGTGTTCGTCGTTGTTGCTGCCGAGTTCGCGGCGCGGTGGGGCGCGGGGCTAGGTTTGCTCGACTTGCCGCTGAGCGGCGCGATCGCTTTCGTTCTGTCGGCGCTGTCGCTCAAATTCGGTCTTTGGTTAACTGATTCCTACCGCACCACGCCGGCGCGCATCCGCGCCGAACGCGGAATTGGCGGTCTGGCGTTCGGCGCCATCGCCGGGCTCGTGCTCGCCGCCGCGCTGGCGCCCGATGCCCGCAGCGCCGCTGCGCTGTCAGCAACGCTGCCGCTCACCGCTATCCTGCTCGCCTTCATCCACGGCGCGCTCGCCGTGTGGACGCGCGCGGCCCACCGCTCCGGCGTGTTTTCCGAGACCATCGTGCTGGTCGGCGCCACGCACGCCGCTGAACGGCTCGCCGCCCGCGCCGCCAAAACTGGCGAAGGCCGCGTTGTCGCCATTGTTGAGGATCGCCTGTCACGCACGCCGAGCCAGATCGGCGCGGCGCCGGTCGGCGGCAACCTCGACGACTTGTTGCACTGGGAGGGCCTGCCGCACGTCGACCGCATCGTCATCACCGTGACGCAGAAAGCTGAAGACCGCGTGCGCGAGATGATCCAGCGCTTGCGGTCAACGCCCAATCGCGTGGATCTGCTGCTCGACTATCAAACCTTCAACGTGCGCGGCCGCGGCGCGAGCCGTTTCGCCGGCGCGGCCCTCGCATGCGTGTCCGGACGTCCGCACAATCACCGGCGCGCGATGCTCAAACGCGCGCAGGACCTCGTGCTGAGCACTGCTTTGATCGCGCTGTTCGCGCTGCCGATGCTAATCATCGCCGTTGCCGTGAAGCTCGACAGCAAAGGCCCGGTGCTCTACCGCCAGCGCCGCCACGGCTTCAACAACCGCATCATCACCATGCTGAAGTTCCGTAGCATGCGCCACGATCCCGGTGCGGCATTGAAACAGGTGTGCGCCAATGATCCGCGCATTACCCGCGTCGGCCGCCTGCTTCGCCGCACCAGCCTCGACGAGTTGCCGCAACTCTTCAATGTGCTCAAAGGCGACATGAGCCTGGTTGGTCCGCGACCGCACGCCGTCGGCATGAAGGCGGCCGAGCGCGACCTCGATCACATCGTGGCCGAGTACGCTCATCGCCATCGCGTCAAACCCGGCATCACCGGTTGGGCGCAGGTGAACGGTT
>CALBSY010000148.1 GCA_937967725.1 uncultured Alphaproteobacteria bacterium
GCCGATTGCCTTGAGCCGCGGGCGCCACTAGCGTCCGCGCGATTTCGCGGCTGCGGCGCCGGTGTCCCTGGCGTCGACGCGTGGACGCGCCTAGGTGGAACTCATGGGCCTCGACCTGCTCGAATATGCGCCGATCCTGATCTTCTTCGGCATTGCCGCGGCCATGGGCGCCGCGTTTCTGATCGCCGCCTGGGTGGTAGCGCCGAAGGATCCGGATAAGGAGAAGGTGTCCGCCTACGAATGCGGCTTCAATGCCTTCGATGACGCGCGCATGAAGTTCGATGTGCGCTTCTATCTGGTCTCCATCCTCTTCATCATCTTCGACCTCGAAGTGGCGTTTCTGTTCCCGTGGGCGCTAGCTCTGGATGACATCGGCCAGTTTGGTTTTTGGTCGATGATGGTTTTTCTCGGCGTTCTGACGGTCGGCTTTATCTACGAGTGGAAGAAAGGCGCGCTGGAATGGGAGTGAGCGCATGAGCATTGTCACTCCGTCTGGGACCGCTGCGCGCGCGGGCGTGGAGGGCGGCTACCCGGTCAAGGAAGACGATCCGTTCTACACCGGCTTGTCGAACCAGCTTGCCGATAAGGGCTTTCTGGTGGCTGCGGCTGACGATCTGATCACCTGGGCGCGCACTGGCTCACTGATGTGGATGACGTTCGGCCTGGCTTGCTGCGCGGTCGAGATGATGCAGGCGTCGATGCCGCGTTACGATCTCGAGCGCTTCGGCTTTGCGCCGCGCGCTTCGCCGCGGCAGTCGGATGTGATGATCGTCGCCGGCACGCTTACAAACAAAATGGCCCCAGCGCTGCGCAAGGTTTACGACCAGATGCCCGAGCCGCGTTACGTGATCTCGATGGGATCGTGCGCCAATGGCGGCGGCTATTATCATTATTCATATGCCGTGGTGCGCGGCTGCGACCGTATCGTGCCGGTCGACATTTACGTACCGGGCTGTCCGCCGACCGCCGAAGCGCTGGTCTATGGCGTGCTGCAGTTGCAGCGGAAGATTCGCCGCGAAGGAAACATCGTGCGATGAGCCAAGCGCTGGCAGATCTGGGCGAACACATAGCGGCGTCGATGACAAACGCGATCGTGTGCGCTCGCGTGCGGTTGGGTGAACTGACGCTGGAGATACCTGCCGCGCAGGTTGCTTCGGTGATCACGTTCTTGCGCGACGATCCCCGCTGCAAGTTCACGACGCTGATCGACATTTGCGGCGCCGACTATCCCGAGCGCGAAAAGCGTTTCGATGTGGTCTATCACCTGCTTTCGATGCAGCTGAACCATCGCATCCGCGTCAAGGCGCGTACCGATGAAGAAACCGCCGTGCCTTCGATCGCTGGTATCTTTCCGTGCGCAGACTGGTTCGAACGCGAGGCGTTCGACATGTACGGAATCTTGTTTTCGGGGCATCCAGACCTACGCCGCATCCTCACCGATTACGGCTTCCAGGGCTTCCCGCTGCGTAAGGATTTTCCCCTCACCGGGCATGTGGAGGTCCGCTACGACCCTGAGCAGCAGCGCGTGATCTACGAACCGGTGAAGCTCACGCAGGGCTACCGCAACTGGGACTTCCTCAGCCCGTGGGAAGGCATGACGCTGCCCGGCGATGAGAAGGCCAAGGAAGGAGAGGTCAATGGCTGACGATCTCTCCAGCGCGCCCGCCGAAGAGAAGCGCACCTTCACTATTAACTTCGGCCCGCAGCACCCGGCCGCGCACGGCGTTTTGCGTCTGGTGCTGGAGCTGGACGGCGAAGTCGTAGAGCGGGTGGATCCGCATATCGGGCTGCTGCACCGCGGCACCGAGAAGCTGATCGAATACCGAACCTATTTGCAGGCGCTGCCCTATTTCGACCGGCTCGATTATGTGGCGCCGATGAACCAGGAGCACGCGTTCTGCCTGGCTATCGAAAAGCTCGCCAACATAGAAGTGCCGCGCCGGGCGCAGATCATCCGCGTGCTTTATTCGGAGATCGGCCGCGTTCTCAATCACCTGCTCAACGTGACCACACAGGCGCTCGATGTCGGCGCGTTGACACCGCCGCTCTGGGGATTTGAAGAGCGCGAAAAACTGATGGTGTTCTATGAGCGGGCATCGGGCTCGCGCATGCATTCGGCCTATTTCCGCGCCGGCGGCGTACACCAGGATCTGCCGCCCGCACTGATCGACGACATCGAAACTTGGTGCCAGCAATTTCCGCGCGTCATCGACGACATCGAAGGCCTGCTGACAGGCAACCGTATCTTCAAGCAGCGCAATGTCGATATCGGCGTCGTGCCGGCGCAGGATGCGCTGGATTGGGGCTTCTCCGGCGTGATGGTGCGTGGGTCGGGCATGGCCTGGGATCTGCGCCGCAGTCAGCCCTATGAAATTTATAACGAACTTGAGTTCAAGATTCCGGTCGGCAAAAACGGCGACTGCTACGACCGCTACCTTTGCCGCATCGAAGAGATGCGCGAGTCGACCAAGATCATGCTTCAGTGCATCGACTTGTTGCGCAAAGCACCGGGGCCGGTGCTGCCGGAGAACTCAAAATACGCGCCGCCACGCCGCGCCGAGATGAAGACGTCGATGGAAGCGCTGATCCATCACTTCAAACTCTACACGGAAGGTTATCACGTGCCCGAGGGCGAAGCGTACGCCGCGGTAGAGGCGCCGAAGGGCGAGTTCGGCGTCAAGCAGGAGTAAGACGGCAGCAACCGGCCGTACCGCCTGAAAATTCGCGCGCCGGGCTTCCCGCACCTCGCGGCGATGGATCATATGTGTAAGGGCCACATGCTGGCCGACGTCTCAGCGGTGCTGGGTTCTCTCGACATCGTGTTTGGGGAGATCGACCGGTGATCGCGGGTGCTGGCGGAATAGACCGGAGCGCGGCGGCGTGAGTGGGTTTCTGTTCACGCTTTCGCTGTGGGTCGCGTTCTCAATCGTCATCGCGGTGACGTTGACCTACCTGCTGCGTACGCGCACGCGCGAACGATATCCCGGCGGCAAGCGGCGCTTTCTGTTAGCGGTTGCGGTGCAGGCGGCGGGCTTCATGATTCCGATCCCGTTCGTGCTGGTGGCGCTGCTGGGGCAGCCGATATTCCCGGGTCTCGACGTTCTGCTGGCGGTCGCCGCCGGCGTGCTGGCGGTCATTGTTCTGCGCCACTTGCCGTTCACGGGCCCGCTGCTGGCAGACCTTCACCGCGCGCGCCTCGATGTGGCGCTCGAGCGCCGCCAAAGCTATTCGCGCCCTCAGGATTCTTCGTCATGAGCGTACGCCGTCTCGCCGCGGAACAGCCTGATAGCTTCGACTTCAATCCAGAGACGAAGAAGGAAGCTGAGTGGTGGCTGAACAAGTACCCGCCGGAGCGCAAGGCGTCAGCGGTGATCCCAATCATGTGGCTGGCGCAAAAGCAGGAAGGCTGGGTGAGTGAGCCAGCTATCCAGGCAATCGCCAAATTGCTGGACATGCCAGTGATTCGCGTCCTCGAAGTGGCGACCTTCTATACGATGTTCCACCTGGCGCCGGTCGGGAAACATCACTTCCAACTGTGCGGTACGACGCCGTGCATGCTGCGCGGCGCCGAGGAACTGAAAGCCGTCTGCAAGAAGCGGATCGGCGAGAAGCACGTGGTGAGCGCGGACGGCAAGTTCTCGTGGGAAGAAGTCGAGTGTCTGGGCGCATGCGTAAACGCGCCAGTGATCGCGATCGACGACTACTACCACGAAGACCTTACGCCGGATGCCCTGGAGGCGCTGATGGACAAGTTGGCGCGCGGCGAAAAGATCGAGCCGGGCTCCGCCGCCGGGCGGCAAAGTTCGGCGCCTGAAGGCGGAGCGAAGGTGCTGACCGACGCCGCGCTCTACGACGGGTCTCTGGCTAAGCCGATCAAGCTGCCCGAACTGCCGGATAAAGCGTGAGTGAGACGCCGCCACCGAACCTGCCACCGCGCAAACGGCTCGATATCGAAAAGCCGATTGGCGTTGGCGGCTTCGCGCAACAGGGCGCGCTGTTGCTGTACGGGCTAGTGACAGTAGCGTTGATTGGCGTCGCGCTTTACATGGCGCTGGTCGAACAGCGCCCGTTGGTGAGCCCCTGGGTCGCAGCGCCGGCGATTGGCGCGGTTTGGTTTGCTCTCCGGTTGTTCATGATGTGGGGATCGAGGAATTAAATGCTGGCGGATAGGGATCGCATCTTCCTCAATCTCTACGGCGCACATGGGCCCGATCTAGAGAGCGCTAAACAACGCGGCGCTTGGAACGGAACAGCCGACATGATCGCTGCGGGGCGCGATTGGATTATTGCGCAGGTCAAGGAAAGTGGCCTGCGGGGGCGGGGCGGCGCCGGATTTCCAACCGGCCTGAAATGGTCGTTCATGCCGAAAGAAGTTGGCGAACGCCCGCACTATCTCGTCGTCAACGCCGACGAATCCGAACCTGGCACCTGCAAGGATCGCGACATGATGCGGCACGACCCGCATCTGTTGATCGAAGGTTGCCTCGTCGCTTCTTTCGCGATGCAGGCGCATGTCTGCTACATCTATATCCGCGGTGAGTACGTCGCTGAACGCGAGGCGATGGAGCGCGCGATCAAGGAAGCTTACGACGCCAAGCTGGTCGGCAAGAAAAATGTGCACGGCTGGGATTTCGACATCTACATGCATCACGGCGCCGGTGCGTACATCTGCGGCGAAGAGACGGCGCTATTGGAGAGTTTGGAAGGCAAGAAGGGTCAGCCGCGTCTGAAGCCGCCGTTCCCGGCCAATGTGGGCCTGTATGGTTGTCCGACCACCGTGAACAACGTGGAATCAATCGCCGTTGTACCGACCATTCTTCGCCGCGGCGCCAAGTGGTTCGCCGGTATCGGCCGCGCCAACAATACCGGCACCAAGGTGTTCTGCGTTTCCGGCCACGTGAACAAGCCGTGCAACATCGAGGAAGCGATGAGCATTCCGCTCAAGACTTTGCTCGAACAACATTGTGGCGGCGTGCGTGGCGGGTGGGGCAATCTGAAAGCCGTGATCCCGGGCGGATCGTCGGTTCGCATGATCCCGGCAAGCGAGTGCGACGAAGCGCTGATGGATTTTGACGATCTCGTCGCGCGCAAATCGGGCTTGGGTACAGCGGCTGTGATCGTGATGGATCAGTCCACCGACCTTATCCGCGCCATTTCGCGCATCGCCTATTTTTACAAGCACGAAAGCTGCGGCCAGTGCACGCCATGCCGGGAAGGCACCGGCTGGATGTGGCGCGTGCTCGAACGCATGGCCAAAGGCGAAGCTGAACACGCCGAGATCGATTTGTTGCTGGATGTGGCGGGCCAAGTCGAAGGGCATACGATTTGTGCGTTAGGGGACGCAGCGGCTTGGCCGATCCAAGGTCTCATCCGGCATTTCCGCGGCGAAATCGAGCAGCGCATCGATCGCTATCGTAGCGCAAAAGGCGTACATCAGGTGCGTGCGGTAGCGGCGGAATAGCGCCGAAATCCGTGGGAACTTGCGATGTCAAGCGCCACATACGTTTGCGCGCCCGTCTGATCGGGCGTAGGGTCCCACACGTTCCATCATGAGGAGAAATGGGCGTTGAAAACGGGCGCGCCCGCCCCGTGCGAAGCCGACTGCGCACTCGGTCGACGCTTCGCCCGCTCAGGAGAACAGGATGCAGCACGACCCAAACGAGGCCAAGGCTTCGTTCGACGACCTCTATTCGCAGGAAGATCCGCGCGACTACTTTTCGGTGCTCGGATCGCTCGACTATTCAATTCCGGACTTAGCCAAACCAATCTTTCGGCGTATCGCCGGGGAGTTTCGCAAAGCGCGCGGCGCGGCGCCGACCATTCTTGATCTCGGGTCCTCCTACGGCATCAACGCGGCGTTGTTCCGCTTTCCCCTCAGCGTGGACATGCTTCGCCGGCGTTATGCGCGCCGCGAGATGATGGCGTTGACATCGGCGCAAGTGCGCGAACTCGATCGGCGGTACTTTGAAGCGTGGCCGCGGACGCAGAGTGAGAAGATTATTTGCGTCGATGTGTCAAAGCCGGCGGTGGAGTATGCCTGCGAGGTCGGACTCGCTGACGATTGCGTGGCTCACGATTTCGAAAACAAGCTCGCGCCTGAGGAGGTAACGCGCAAGTTCGCCGATGTAGATATGATCATCTCTACAGGCGCGGTCGGCTATGTGACTGAAAAGACGTTCGACGCGCTGTTG
>CALBSY010000149.1 GCA_937967725.1 uncultured Alphaproteobacteria bacterium
TTTTCGCATCGGCCGCGCACAAGCGTGCAGTACGGGCTTGCCATCACCAATTTCGACAACCCCGAACAATGGCGACGCTTTCGCTGGGGGTTTATCGGCTCTTCGGACAATCACCGCGCGCGCGCCGGCGCCGGCTACAAACCGGTTGACCGGCTGCGTACGACCGAGGCCGCCGGCGTGGAGAGCGCGCAATGGCGCGCACGCATCCTCGGCCCCGCCGTGCCGCGCAACGACACGCCCAACGACATCACGCGCGACGACTTGCTGCAGCGCGCCGGCTTTCAGCTCACAGAAGCCGAGCGGCAAGCCAGTTTCTTCACCACCGGAGCGCTCGCTGCGGTTCACGCCGAAGGCCGCACCCGCGAGCAGATCTACGCCGCGCTGCAGCGTCGCGAAGTGTACGCCACCAGCGGACCACGCATCCTCTTGTGGTTCGACTTGTTGAACGGCCCCGAGGGCGTGGCGCCAATGGGTGCGGAGGTGAGCATGGCGCAAGCCCCGCGCTTCCGTGTGCGCGCCGCCGGCGAGGTTCGCCAAGCGCCAGGCTGCCCCGACTTCACCGCGCAAGGCATGTCCGCCAGCCGCTTGCAGAACCTCTGCGGCGGCGAATGCTACAACCCGACCGGCGAAAGACTGCGGATCACGCGCATCGAAGTTGTGCGCATTCGGCCGCAAATCACGCCAGGCGAAGACGTGGCAACGCTGATAGAGGATGTTTGGCGCACTCTGCCATGTGAGGATCGAGGTCAGGGCTGCGTCGTGGAGTTCAGCGACCCGGAGTGTGCGCGCGGACGGCGCGACGCCGTCTACTACGGGCGCGCGATCCAGGAGCCGACGGCGCGCATCAACGGCGACAATCTGCGCCCCGCGCGCGACGCGGAGGGGCGAACGACGGCTGTTGATCCGTGCTGGGGGGATTACCGCACCCCGCGCGACGACAACTGCCTCGCCGACATCGAAGAGCGCGCTTGGGCTTCTCCCATCTACGTCAACGCGCGGCGATGAGACGGCCTGACCTCTTCTATGCGATCGCGGGCGTGCTTGGTCTCGGCGCAGCGCTTATCGGGGCGGTGGGGGCGCCACGGATCGAGTGGGCGGACAATCCGGCAGCCATCGTCAACGGGACGCCGATTCCACGCGAGGCTCTGGCGCGCGCTGTGCTGGCGCTCGAAAGCGATAGCCGCAATCCCGTGACGCCGGAGCGGGAAGCCGAAGTACTCGAGCGGTTGATCGAGGAAGAACTCCTGGTGCAGCGCGGCGTGGAACTGGGACTAGCGGAGACTGACTTCGCAGCACGGCGTGCACTGGTGCAGTCGGTGCTAGCCTTAGCGATCGCCGAACGCGCGGGAGACGAGCCTAGCGAAGAGCAGTTGCGCCAGTTCTATCGTGACAACGCGGGCTACTTCGCGCCGCCGCCGCGCTTCGCGGCCAGCATTGTATTTTTGGCGGACGCCACCGAAGCGCGCGCTGGCGCGGTGCGTGCGCGGTTGGCCGAAGGCGGCGACGCGAGCGGTCTTGGCGATCCGATCGCGATCCCGCTGCCGCGCGCCGCACTCCCTGAGACGGAGTGGCGGCGTTTGATCGGCGCGGACGCCGCAGCGGCAGCGGCGCGGCTGCAGCCAGGGAGCGTAGCCGGGCCGATCCCCGCGAGCGGCGGCGCATACTTTATTCGCGTCGACGGTTTCGCGGCGGCGCCCGCACCGCATTATGCGGAAGTCGCCGCGCAGGTGCGCGCGGAATGGGAGCGGCGCGCCGATGAAGCGGCGGCGCAGGCCTATATCGACCGGCTGAAGCGACGCGCGCACAATGACGCGGTTTGTGCTGGCATTTGTCTTGGCGCTGTTTGCGCTCAGTACCGTGGCGCACGCGCATACACGCTCCCAATCGCTATCGCACTGGAGCATCGACGGCGACGCGCTCGATGTGCGCGTGGAGGCTAGCGCCGTTGATGTGACGCGACTCTACGCGTTGGGCGGAGATGCGTCCCTGCCCGCCACGTTTGCGGAAGAAGTTGCGCGTGGGCTTAGCGTCAAAGTGAATGGGCAAGAATGCGCGCCAATCGATGAGCCCGCGGTCGTGGTGACACAAAGCGCTCGCTTCGTCGCGCGCTGGCGTTTCGAGTGCGCCGAAGGGTCATTGGCCGCGCGCGGAGGTCAGATCGAGAGCGGACTATTCCTCGATGTTGCGCCGTCACACCTGCATTTCGTCGCGCTACATGACGGCGAGGGCGGCGTCGCTGAAGCGGTGCTGACCGAACCGCATCCGCGCGCTGAACTCAACCCCAGCGCTGCGCCTGAAACACGCTCCTTCTGGCAAACTGTATCGCATTTCGCGCCGATCGGCGCCGAACATGTTTGGACCGGGCTCGATCACGTCGCCTTTATACTGGCCTTGGTGCTGCTCACGATGGGTCATCTGCGCGGCGTCATCCTCGCCGCCACAGGTTTTACGCTGGGACACTCCGTGACCCTCGGATTGGCTGCGATGAATGTACTGCGCCCGGACGGGAACACGATCGAGGCGCTGATCGGTTTCACCATCGCATTCGTTGCGTTGGAAGCCGGCGAACGAGGCGGCGCGCGTATGCGGGAGTGGTCAGCGCCGGCGGCGGCCTTTCTGGTGCTCGCGGGCGTGTTGGCGATGGCGGGCGCGGCGCCAATGTCGCCGTTGGTGTGGTTCGGCTTGGCGATGTTTGTGTACGCCTACCCGCGCGGCTTTCCGCGTGGCGCGGTATGGATCGCCCTGATCTTCGGTCTCATCCACGGCTGCGGCTTCGCCGGCGCGTTGGCAGAACTCGAACTGCCGCGGCCACGGCTGATTGCCTCGCTCCTCGGTTTCAACTTGGGCGTCGAGTTTGGGCAAATCGTGGTCATTGCGATGGCGCTGCTTGTCGGACTCGCCGCGAAGCGTGCGCCGGACCCATGGCGTATGCAGGGCGCGACGGTCGCGGGCGCCGCGCTGTTCGCGCTTGGCTTCTTCTGGTTCGCGAGCCGGCTGATCGCCTAGCGGAAGATCCAGATCAGCGCGGCGACAACGAGCACGATGATGAAGGCCTGCCAGCGATAATCCCAGAAGCCGCGCTTGGACACCGCGTCGGCGCCTTGCCACAGCGCGCCTTCAAGTTTTGCTGGCGCCGGGCGTGGCGTAATCGCGCTGCCCAACATGCCGACGAGCAAGCAAAGGCCAGTCGTGATTCCCGCCACAATGGTGAAGTGCGGCAGACCATCGGCGATGCCCTGTCCTTGCGTGTGAATCTTCCAGGCCAGAATTGCGGCGCCTAGGACGTGACCAAATACCAGAGTGAGCAGCGCCGCCGCACCGGTCATGCGTTTCCAGAACATGCCCAGCAAGAACACAGCGGCGATCGGCGGCACCGCGTAGGAGAACACTTGCTGGATGTAGTTGAACAAGCCGGGGAAGTCGCGGATCACGAGCGGCCAAAACGCGGCGATTACGATAAAGACGAGCGTCACGAGGCGCCCAACCAGCACGGTGCGGCGCGGAGACCAGCCGCGTTTGTCGGCTTGGAAGAAGTCGTACATCACCAGCGTCGAAGACGCGTTGAGCGTCGAGTCGATCGTCGACATGATCGCCGCGATCAGGCCAGCAATGACGAGGCCGGTGAGCCCGACGGGCAGGAAGTTGACGATCATGGCCGGGAACACCTGGTCGCCGGTCTCCAGGTTCGGCAGCAGCGCAAACGCCAGCGCGCCGGGAATGGCCATAATAAAGAGCGGCAATACTTTCAGCGCCGCCGCCAACATGGCGCCCCAGCGCGCTTGGTCGACAGAACGAGCGCCGAGCACGCGTTGCATGATGTATTGGTTGGTGCCCCAGTAGTAAAAGCCGAGCACCGGCAAGCCGACGATCACGCCGAGCCATGGCAGCGCCGGGTCGTCGAGCGGACGCACCAGCGAAAGGTGATCCTGCGGCACGGAGGCCATCGCCGCGGTCCAGGAGAAGTCGAATTGTGCGAAGACTTCGTAGGTGATGATGCCGGCGCCGACGAGCAATACGATGGCTTGCAGCATGTCGGTATAGACGACGGCGCGCAGGCCGCCGGCAGCGGTGTAGAGGCCGGCAAACACGGCGAGCGCGATACATGCCGGCAGGAACGGGATGCCCGGTTGGAGCGTCTGCAGCACAAGAACGCCGGCGAAGATGCTGCCGGCGGTGTCGACAAAGATGGAAAGGAAGACCGTGAGCGCCGAAACATATTTGCAGACGGCTGGCCCGAACCGCTTCTCCAAATATTCGGGAATTGTCGTAATGCGCGTGCGTAGAAACACTGGGATGGTGAACACGGCCATGAACACCAGGATCAGCGCCGCCATCAGTTCGTAGTGCGCCACGCTGATGCCGCTGGTGTAGGCCGCGCCGGCCACGCCGATCATCGTCGTGGAAGAAATATTAGAAGCAAACAGCGAGAGGCCGATGGCAACAAAGCCAAGGCTGCGCCCGGCTAAGAAGAGCTCCTCTCCTGAACCGGACGCACGCCTCGCCACCACCGCGCCAATGAGTATAACGATCGCGAGATAGGCGGCGATGACGCCCCAATCGACCGCGTTCATTGCCATGAGCGCTCCCTCCTGCCCTGTCCTTTTCGGCTAGCGCTTATGCTGCGCTACGCGCGTCCTCCGGTGCATCAATCGCTGCGAAGCGCTCCCGCACGTGGCTGGCCCAATGATCAACATCCCAGCGGCGCACACGCTCTTGCATCGCGTTCATGCGTTGCGTGCGCTCTGGGCCACCCATGTCGAGCGCCTGATCCAATGTCGCGTCCATCATGCGCTCGGAATACGGATTGACGAGCAAGGCTTCCGGCAATTCAACGGCGGCGCCGGCGAACTCGGACAGCATCAAAACGCCGGGATCGCCGTTTTGGGCGCCGATGAACTCCTTGGCCACGAGATTCAAGCCGTCGCGCAACGGCGTAACCATGCAAACATCGGCGGCGCGATAGTAGCAGACCAGTTCTTCGAACGGGACGCCGCGCGTCGACAACATGATCGGCGTCCAGCGCAGGTTGCCGTACTTGCCGTTGATTGCGCCAGCCAGACGTTCGACTTCGCGCTGCGCGGCCCGATAGGCGCTCATCCCTTCGGCGGGCGCAACACAGACACAGAACATTTTCACCTTTTCGCGCAATTCCGGCCGGCGCGCGAGCAAGCGATCGAAGCTTTCGAGCATCTCCTTGGTGCCCTTCACGTAGTCGACACGGCCGACCGACATGATGAGCCGGCGGTCGCCGACTTCCTCGCGGATATCGGCGACGCGCTGAACCGATTGCGCCGACTGCAAGAACGCATCGATGACGCGCGGATTCGCGCCAATCGGCCACGCGTCGATGCCAATCGTGCGCCCATTGTGCCGCAGGGCGGTGGTTACACTGGGTTCGGAGAGCGCCGCGCCGGTTGGGCTAAAGGGCCCTTCAACGTCGCGCACTTCCGCGCGAGACGCGCCCATAACGGAGCAAGCGACCGACGCGAAATTCTCCGCATAGCGCGGGATGTGAAAGCCGACGATGTCGCAATCGAGCAAGCTTTGCAAAATTTCTTCGCGCCACGGCAGCACGTTGAACACGTCCGCCGAGGGAAACGGCGTATGATGGAAGAAGGCGATGCGGGCGTTCGGCTTCAATTGACGCACGTAGTGCGGCACGAGCCAGAGATTGTAGTCATGCACCCAGATCAGTGCGTCGTCCGCCGCCTCCGCACACGCAGCTTCCGCGAACAGACGGTTCACTTCTCGGAAATTGTCCCAATCAACAGGGCCGTAATTGAACATGCCCGGGAAGGAGTGGAGGATTGGCCACAGCGCCTCCTTCGAAGTGACGTGATAAAAGCCCTTCACCTGGTCGGCAGTGAGCGGCAGGCGCACGACATCATATTCGCCATAAGAATCCTTGATGTGCACCTTGCGCTCGAAATTCGCGTTGCCCTTGGCTGAGGCGAGCTTCCAGGCCACCCAGACGGCATCCTCTGCGGTGCCGAAGAATCCCTTCAGCGCCGGCACAATGCCGTTGGGACTCTTATTTTCCTTGTAGACGATGCGTCCGTTCTCCAAGACCTCCTCATAGGGTTGTCTGTGGTAGACGATCACGAACCGCGATTTGTTGGTCTGCGTCACTAGACGGCCTCCTTCATCGCTTTGGACAAGAGATTGAAGCGCTCGATCGCTTCCATGATGCCCCCAGCGCCTTCACGGCGCGCGCAATAAACGTTTTTGAGCGACGCTACGGCGTCACGCAGTCTCGGCTCCGCATTGCCGACCGCGACGCCGCGCAGCCCGGTTTGAAATAGCGATAGGTCGTTCATCGTGTCGCCGGCGCAAAGCACGCGTTCGTGCACGCATCCTTCCTGCGCCAACACTTGCAAGAGCGTCTCGCCCTTGTTCACGCCGCGCGGCAGTACGTCAAAATAAAGGTCCGCTGATGTGAGCGCTGCGTACCCCGCCGCTTCGATCTCGGCGCCGGCGGCGCGCGCTTCGTCGGCGTCATCGTAGAAATACGAAAGCCGGCGCCCTCCAAATATGTCTTGTTGTTTTAGCTTCGGGCGGCGCGTCATGATCTCGGCGGCCAATTTGGGTCCGGGCCAGCGTTCGTCGATCCACGCTTCCGCGGCGCTGTGCGGCGTCCATTCAGGGCCAACAACCACGCTGGTGCCAACATCGCCGATGATCATATCCGGCGCTGGCGTTTCACCACTGGCCGCGAGCCCCGATGCAAATGGAATGTCGCGCCCCGTGACGAACACCAACGCGACGTCATCGCGGCGCCGTTCGATCAGATCGTAAAGCGCGGCCCGTTCGGCGGTCGATCCGCCGAGAAAGGTCCCGTCGAGATCCACCGCGAGAAAAAGAGCGCGGTCGCGCAATGCTGTCTTAGAGGTGCTCAACGCCTCCGCCTTTCGATTTTGCGGGGCGACGCGAAACACTCGACGATCAGAATACGATCAAGCCGAGCTAAGGTCCGCAAAGCAGACGCCAGCCCCAGGGGTAATGCTGCAACGCAACATAGCGGATTCGGCTAATAATTGCAACCCTGAGCTCAGCATTAGAGCGGCCCAGCGCTTAGTGTACTCAGTTTAATTCTTGCGAATTACAGTAGTTGCTAAATACAATAGCCCCTAACGAAAATAATGATTTGGTCTTTATCTATTGTGTTCTTGCGATAATCGAGCCTTCAACGCGCGATATCTTTTTGTCCTTGGCGCGATCTTCAAGCCTGCGGCGTAGACTGCCGATGTAGCCCCGCGCTTCCCGGATACGAGCCTCCAGGCCCTTGATCTGCTGTTCTTTACTGCGGATCTCCAATTCGAGCTTCTGCCGGTCGAGCACGTTCTTCTCCGGAGCTGTGGTAATCGCTTCACCCACGACGCGCGCGCGATACGCGTTCTTCACTTTCGGCGTGAACATAGGCATGCGCGGCGGCGACCGCAAACGCGAAGCGTCTCGTCCAAAGAAGGCTCTACGGCGATCCGGCGTCAGAAGCCTTCGTCGAAATAGTCTTGGAAGAACTGGTCGCGGCTCTCGAGTTCGTCGATTCGATTGAGTGGATCGTCTGAGTTGAACGCGCCTTCCCAATCCGTCATGTCGGCGAACGGATTACCGAACAGCGGAAATGACGTCGCCTGCAATCCCGCCTCGTAGCGGCCGCGCCAAGTGAACGGCGAAGACGTCGTGCCGTCCGAGAAGATCTCGATCGCTTGGCCCGGATTATTCAGCTGAATCTGCGTCCCGTCGCTCAGCGTGATGAGGATGCGACCTTCAGCCAAAATCACGAACAAACGCCCGCCAATCATGAGAAAATCGACGATCGTGCCGCGCACGCCGATGGTGGCTACGGGCGTTCTAATTTGGTAGCTGCTCGGATTCTGCGAGCCTGAAACAAAGCGCATAGCGCCACTGGTCAGCGAAACCGCTACATCCCCGGTCGACCGGCTCGGATCGTACACGTAATTGTCGAGACGCACTTCTGATTGCGGGCCCACGCTGAGAGTCGTCTGATCCGAGAACAAGAGCTGCGCTACGCTGCTCGCGCCGGTGCGGATCATTTCATTCTGGTGAACGGCGTTTCCAGCCGCGAGCGCGCGCTGCTGCGATGACAACGTGGCCGTAACCTGGTTGCGCACAGCCGCCGCCACACCGATGCGCGTCTGCGCCTCCGCGGTCGCGAACGACATGGCGAAGAAAAACGCTCCGAGCAGATCGGAAGAGCGTCGTGTAGGGAAAGAGTGTAGATCTCGGTGGTCGC
>CALBSY010000150.1 GCA_937967725.1 uncultured Alphaproteobacteria bacterium
TGAGTTTTATGGCGCCGCGTCGAGCCGCGCGGCTACGCCGAGCTCTAAGGGCAGCCGCCACAGGCTACAACTGTCACAAAACTGAGGGATGGCCCCGGTGGGTCAGGCGCCCAAATATGCGGCGCGCAATGCGGCGGCGACGGGCCCTGGGCGCCCCTCACCCACCGGAACGCCGTCGATCGCGACAACAGGCACCGCGGCGTTGCTGGCGGAGCTGATGAAGGCTTCGCGCGCACCTTGCGCTTCAGCGACCGTGAACGCGCGCTCGGCGATCTGCATCTGGCGTTGCCGAGCAAGCCGCAGGATCGCGGCGCGCGTCACCCCGTGCAGCAGATCATTTGAGAGAGGCCGCGTCCGCAGCGCTCCATCGGCGGCGACGATCCAAGCGGTGGACGCTGTTCCTTCAGTGACATAGCCCGCGCTGTCGACAAACCACGCCTCGAACGCGCCAGCTTGTTTGGCTTGTTGCCGCGCCAACAAGTTGGGGAGCAGGTTGACCGACTTGATGTCTCGCCGCGCCCACCGCGCTTCGGGCAGGGTGACGATCTTGATCCCATTCTCCGCCCGCGCCGCAATGGCGTCGCGATCAAGGTTCTTAGCGGTAATCACAAGCGTGGGCCTGACGCCGACGGGAAAGGCGTGGTCTCGCGATGCAGCGCCGCGGCTGATCTGCACGTAAACAATGCCGTCGCGCACGTGATTGCGCCGTGCGGTCTCGCGCATCACGGCGAACAGCGCCGTTTCGCTCATCGGTGCGGCGATGCGCAGTTCCATGAGCGAGCGCGTGAGGCGCGTCATATGCTCCGCTGGATCGAACAAACGGCCGCCGCGGACAGCCCATACCTCATAGGCGGAATCGCCCAGTTGAAAGCCGCGGTCTTGCACCGACACGCGCGCGGCGCGCAGCGGCAAATACACCCCGTCGACATAGGCGACGCCTCTCATTCGGCCTCGTGCCCGTTGCCGTTGCGGCCCGGCGCCTCCACTCCGAGCGACTTGAGTTTTCGGTGCAATGCGGAGCGTTCCATGCCGATGAATGCCGCCGTACGGGAGATATTGCCGCCGAAACGTGTGATTTGGACGTTGAGATATTCACGTTCAAATCGTTCGCGCGCGTCGCGCAGCGGCAGGCCTATGACTTCCTGCAACCCGTCATGCTTTGATGCGCCTGCTGTCGGCCATGCCTCTTGTGGCAGCGCGTCGACCGTGACGGGCGTCGCCGGATCGCCGCCAGCAAGAATCAAGATGCGCTCGATCACGTTTCGCAGCTGACGCACGTTGCCGGGCCAATCCGCTGCTTGCAGAACGCCAAGGGCGTCTTCAGCGATTTGCCGCGCCGGAACGCCGGACATGCCGGCCAGACGCCCGACAAAGTAGCCGGCAAGTTCGGGAATATCTTCCCTGCGCTCAGCTAGGCTGGGCGCGCGAAGCGGCACGACGTTAAGACGGTGGAACAGGTCTTCCCGGAAACGGCCGGCTTCAATGTCGCCGCGCAGATCGCGCGAGGAGGAAGAAACCACGCGCACATTCACCTGCACGTCGGTCGTGCCGCCGAGCCGGCGGAAGCGCTGTTCCACAAGAACACGTAGAATTTTCGACTGAGTTTCGGGTGGCATGTCGCCCACTTCGTCGAGGAACAGCGTCCCGCCATGAGCCTGTTCGAACACGCCGATCTTTTTGGGCCGACCGTCAGGCCCCTCTTCGCCGAAGATCTCACTTTCCATGCGCTCAGGCGCGATCGAAGCGGCGTTGATGGCAACGAACGGTCCAGCAGCGCGCGGGCTGCGCTCATGCAGCAGCCGTGCGACGAGCTCCTTCCCCGATCCCGCCGGACCGGAGATCAGGACGCGCGAGTTTGTCTGCGACACGCGATCGATGCTGCTGCGCAACGCGGCGATAACCGGCGAAGAGCCGATGAGATCGTCGGAGACCGCCGACTTCGCGCGCAGGGCGACGTTCTCACGCTTCAGCCGGGTAGCCTCAATCGCGCGCTGTACCACCAGAAGCAGCCGATCGGCGGTGAACGGCTTTTCTACGAAATCATAGGCGCCTTTGCGGATTGCTGCGACCGCGGTTTCGATGGTGCCATGGCCGGAGATGACAACAACCGGCATATCGGGATCGATCTCTTTGAATGTCGTCAGGAGATCGAGGCCATCGATGCGGCTGCCTTGTAGCCAGATGTCGAGCACGACCAGCGAAGGCTTGCGACGGCTGAAGGCGTCCAGCGCCTCATCACTGTCGCGCGCGGCGCGTACCTGGTGTCCGTCATCCTCCAGAATGCCAGAGACAAGATCGCGAATGTCAGCTTCGTCGTCGATAACAAGAATATCAGACGCCATGTTGGGGAGCTCCTGCGTCGTGTTCTACGGGTGATGTAATGCTTTCTTCGCCGCGCTTCGGCAGGACGAAGCGGACAATCGCGCCAGGCCCAGACCCAGGCGCATCATCCAATTCAATCAGCCCCCCATGGTCCTCAACAATACGCGCAACGATGGCTAGGCCCAGCCCCGCGCCTTTGCTGCGTGTGGTCACATATGGTTCGATGAGGCGGTGGCGATCCTTGTCGGGAAAGCCGAGACCGTTGTCGATCACTTCGAACTGAACGCCGTATTCAAGGTCGCGCAAGCGCAGCAGCACGAAGCCGTCTTTTGGTTCGCCGTCGCGCGCGCGGCGGGCTTGCACGCTCTCCGCGGCGTTCTTGATCAGATTGAGCAGCGCTTGACCAATTAGGCGGTCGTCGCTCACCAGCGCAATCGGTTGGTCGGCGCCTTCGAGCTCGACACGCACATCCGCGAACGCAATGCGCTGAGCGAAGACCGTATTACGAGCGACTTCGCTAATATCGGCAAAGGCCATTCGCGGCGTCGGCATGCGGGCGAACGAAGAAAACTCATCCACCATGCGGCCGATGTCGGACACTTGGCGCAGAATTGTGTCTGTGCACTTCAAGAAGGTATCGGGATCGGAAGTCACTTCGCCGGCGTATTTGCGCCGCAGCCGTTCTGCGGAGAGCTGAATCGGGGTCAAAGGGTTCTTGATTTCGTGCGCAATGCGTCGCGCAACATCCTTCCATGCTTCTTGACGCTGCGCGGAAATCAGCTTCGTCATGTCGTCGAATGTAAGCACCATGCCGCCTTCGGCGTCTGGAGTCATGCGCACGCTCAGGTTCACGGTGCCGCCTTCACGCACCAAATCCACGCGCTGCGGCGGCGTTTCGCCCTGCGGCGCCGGCTGGTTCAACAATTCCGCGAACTCTGGCCCGATGTCGACCAGTCGGCGACCGGAGAGTTCTTCATCGCCATGCCCGAGCAACGCTCCGGCCGAGCCGTTTGCCGCTGTTATGCGTCCGTCTCGGTCCAGGCCGACAACGCCGGCGCTGACGCCGCCAAGCACTGTCTCAATGAATTGACGTCTCGTCTCGGCATCCTCTTGAGCCGCGATCAGGTCGGAACGCTGTGCGTCGAGCTGCGCGGTCATTCGGTTGAACGCGGCGGCCAGTGCGTCGATCTCATCGCGTTCTTCGCCAATTGCGACGCGTGCTTTTAGATCGCCGCGAGCGACGCGTCGCGCCGCCCCAACCAGCCGGCCGATCGGTTCGGCGACGCGCGCGGCGCTCGTTAGCCCCAGCCAGCCGGCGCCAAGCAGTACAAGCAGCGCGGTCGAGAGATAGGCAAGACTGAATAGGAACCCGAGCGCGTTCTGTTGTTGCTGGGAGCTGCGATAGTCGGCGACGGCGTCGTAGAACGCCAGCAATTGCGTCATCAGTCTCGGATCGATCGCGCGCGATACGTAGACGTACGCGTCGTCGTAGTCTTCGAGACGATACAGCGCGAGCAATCGGCTTTGCTCCGAATCGACATGGACGTTCACGTTGCCCTGGTTCGCGGCGTCAAACGCCTGCACCGAGGGCGGCGAGTACGGCGCCGAGCCTTCTTGTTCGGCGCGGGCAAGCACCGTCGCGTTACGGTCGATGACGTAGGCCGATCGGAAGTTGCGTCCCTCCGCCTGGGCCGCCAGGAACGAGCCGTACCGATTGGGATCCTCCGTGAGACCGCGGCGCGCGAGGTTTAGGTCTTCAGCCATGACTTCGACTTCGGCGGCCATCTCATCTGAAGCGAGCTGTTGGTACGCTGCGCCGACGCTCGCTGCGTTCTCGATTGTGCTTTCGACGCGTTGGCTGAACCAGCGCTCCACCCCCTGGCTGAATGCGAACCCCAGGAATGCCGCCACAACCAACGCAGGCGCGAGCGCAGCAAGACTGAACAGCGTGAAGAAACGCACGTGCAGCCGCGCGCCGGTGGCGGCTGCGCGCCATGCGCGTCCGACGCGGATCAGCCGGTGTGTGAGAATGCCGGCGAGCCCAGCGCAAATGATCAGGCTTAGTATGAGCAGCGAACGGATTGTGATGTTGGCTTCGCCAGCCAAGCCTTCGCCGAGCAACAGCGCCACGATCGCCGCCGCGGTCAGTGCGCTCGCGAGCACCAGCCCGCCGAGAAATATCGCCGAGCTACGGCTTTGCGGCCGGTCACTCAGAACAGTGGCGTCAGCCGAGTCACTGGCCGCTAGAGGTAGCACCATGGCCGGGGGTCCCATGTTGCGCGGAGGCAACATGGCTGTTGAACCAATATCACGCGCCCGTCAATCGCCTCGCCCAGTACGAAGCCCAAGCGCCTGAATTTTCTTGCGTAAGGTGTTCCGGTTAATCCCCAAGATGGCTGCGGCGCGGATCTGATTTCCGCGTGTCGCCTGCAACGCCTGGGCGATCAACGGGCGTTCGACTTCGGCCAAAAAGCGATCGTAGAGACCCGGCTCGGGCAGTCCATGGCCCGCCGCCGCGAACTCCGTTTCCAAGCGCCGCGTGATCGCCAGCGCGAAATCATCGCTCTTGTCTTCAGCTTCCGCATTCTTGCGCGCCGCTACGCCAAGCTCTTCGCCAATTTCGCGTGCTGTTATGACCGGCGCCGGCGAGAGCGCTGTTGCTCGGCGAAGAAGATTCTCCAACTCACGTATGTTGCCAGGGAAGCTGTGCGCTTTAAGGCGCTCGATAGCGGCGGTATCGATGGATTTTTCGGGCAAGCCTTCGCGCTTGGCCCGCAGCAGAAAGTCGCGAGCGAGATCGCCTACATCGTCGAGCCTCTCGCGCAAGGGGGGCAGCCGGATCGTTACTACGTTCAAGTGAAGCAGCCCGGCGAGCCGAGTTTGTGCTTCGGTTGGAAGTTCATCCAGATCTTCGAGGAACAGCGTGCCGCCGCGAGCTTGCTCGAACTTACCTTTCGGGCCGAATAAATCCTGATCGACCTGGCGTGCGTCGAGGCCCGCTAGGCTGACAGTCACGAATGCCCCGTTCGCTCGTCGGCTATGGGCATGCAGCGCGCGAGCGACCTTTTCCTTTCCTGTGCCGCTCTCGCCTTCGATCAAAACGGTCAGATCGGCGCCGGCGACACGCGCCATCACACGATACACGTCCTGCATCGCCGGCGATCGGCCGATCAGCGGCAGGTTCTGCTCCTTCTCCGCTTTTGACGTTTGCGCCCGTGTCTTGGCGTCCGGGCCGCCGGAAAGCGCTCGGCGCACCGCCGCCATCAGATCGTCGAGATCAAACGGCTTGGGCACGTAATCGTACGCCCCCGATCCCGCAGCTGACAACGCGGTGGAGACCGTTGACTGCGCGCTCATTACGATAACTGGCAAAGTGGGGCGCGCGGCGCGCATGCTCGGCAACGCATCAAACACGCACCCATCGCCCATATAGACATCGCTCAATACGAGGTCGCCCTCCCCTTCACGCACCCACTTCGCCAGCGTCGACACATTCCCGGTGGCGCGTACGGCGTAGCCTTCCTTGCCCAACGCTTGAGAGAGCACGAAGCGTAGCGAGGCGTCGTCATCCGCCAATAGGATGCGCGCGCTCATTGGCCGTCCTGTGGATCGATCGGCAATAGAACTCTGAACGTGGTGCGGCCGGGCGCGCTATCCACCTCGATGCGCCCATCATGGCGCGCGACTATGTCGGCGGCCACCGTCAGGCCAAGCCCCATGCCTCCCACCTTCGTGGTGGCGAACGCTTCAAATAAACGATCGGCGACATCCGCGTGCAGGCCGGGGCCATTGTCCACTATCTGTACTTCGAGTTGTGCGCGTGCGGCCCCGCTGGCGGCGGAGCGAATGCGTACGCCCGGCCGATACAACGTAATCAGCGCGACCTCGCCATCCGGCTGTCCTGCGACGGCCTCGGCGGCGTTCTTGGCGATGTTCAGCAACGCTTGGATTAACTGATCGAGGTCGCCGCGCACTGGCGGCAAGCTGGGATCGTAACGCTCGCGGATCATCACGTCGGGCGCGCTCGAGCCGATGAGCTTCCTAACCCGCTCCAAGGCTTCGTGGATATTGAAGGGCTCAAAGCGCGGAGGCTCGAAGCCGCCGAAGGGATCGATCCGATCCGTCAGCCGGCGAATCCGGTCCACCTCATCGCAGATAAGCTTGGCCAGCGCCGCTGACTCCGCGTCCTCGCCGCGCGAGATCAGTTGAGCGGCAGCGCGTATTCCGGCCAGCGGATTGCGAACCTCGTGCGCGAGTGTGCGCGTGGCGGAGTGACCTGCTGCGGGCGGCGCCGCGCGCGTACGTGGCGGACGTGTCAGCACCAGTGCGATGTAGCCATTGTCACCGACCGGCCCGGCGGCGATCGTGGCCCGGCCAAGCGCGAACCCCGGACCGACCAGAGCCACATCGGTCTCCGCCACCCCGGACGCGCCGGCGAGAGCGCGCCGTGCGAGGCTGACCAATTGTGCGTCGGGGCCAAAAATCTCCTCCAGCCTGCGGCCTAGCAATCCGCGCCCAACGCCAGCCAGCAATTCAGCCGCTGCTGCATTGACGAAGCGAATACGTTCGCCGGCGTCGATACCGATAACGGGTGCAGGCAAGGCCTCGAGCCAACGCTCGGCATCGGGTGATGGCGCGCGCGCCGTCAGCGAATGGACTGCGCGATCGGTCATGCCGCCGCCGCCTCGCGTTCGCCGGTATCGAACAGCCGCACTAACGCTTCGCGTACAAGTCGCGGTTCTTCCAACATGCATATTGCCTTGCGCGTCTCGCGCGCCGGGGTGCCGAACTCGGCGTCAATCATCCAAGCGATATGTTTGCGTGCAACGCGCAGCCCTAAGCGCTCGTCGTAAAACGCGAGGGTTTCGTCATAAAGCGTCAACAAGCTTTGCAGCAGCTGCGCACGCGACGGAGCGGAGGCTTCACCCCCGTTCCTCAGGGCGCGCTCAATTGCGCCGGGCAGCCATGAGCGCCCCTGCGCGGCGCGTCCAATCATAACGCCGGCAGCTCCGGAAGCGTCGAGCGCGCGTCGTGCATCAGCGGCTGAACCTATATCGCCGTTGGCGATCACCGGGATACGAACAGCCTCCACGACTGGACGGATTGCCGCCCAATCGGCTTGGCCGCGAAAGAACTGCTGACGCGTGCGCCCATGCACCACCAACATACGCACGCCGGCGTCCTCGGCGCGTTTAGCGATGTCGGCCGCGTTGAGATTGTGTTCGTCCCAGCCCAAACGCATCTTCAAAGTTACCGGCAAGCGCGTTGCGTCGATCACCGCTTCGACCAGCTGCAACGCGAGATCGGGGTCGCGCATCAGCGCGGAGCCGCAGAGACCGCTCACAACGCTCTTCGCCGGGCAGCCCATGTTGATGTCGATGACGTCGGCGCCCGCTTCCTCAGCCAAACGCGCACCTGCCGACATCCAACGCGCCTCGCGGCCCGCGATCTGGATCACCAGCGGCGCGACAACGCCCGCCCCCGCGGCGCGCCGCACCATGTCGATGCGCGCCCGCGCCAATTGCTCGGAAGCCACCATCTCCGAGACGCAGTAGCCGCCGCCGAACGCTTTGACTTGGCGGCGAAACGGGATGTCAGTCACGCCAGCCATAGGCGCGAGGGAGACAAGCGGAGGATGTTCCTCCAAATAGGCCATCGACACCCCGTGGTCACGGAGCTTAGGGCGCCTAAAAAGCGGGCGCCAAGGATTTAATGCTGCGATGCAACACGCCCGCGAGGAATTCCCCAGCCTATGGTAGTGGCGGCAGTGATCGTCGCTGCTGGCGGCGGCGTACGCGCGGGAGGAGAGATCCCCAAGCAATACAGGATGTTGCTCGGCCGTCCTGTGGTACGCTGGTCGATCGATGCCCTGAGCGCGGCTGGCGTCGAACAACTCATTGCCGTCGCGGCCCCAGAACATGCTGAACTT
>CALBSY010000151.1 GCA_937967725.1 uncultured Alphaproteobacteria bacterium
GAGGAAACCGTTGAGCTCGGCAACTCGCCGCAAGCGCCGGTGCGTTACGATTGGCGCGTGATTATGCGCGGCTGGCGGGCGGAGAGCTTGCGCGGCCGTTTCATGCGAGAAGGCGAAGTTGGACTGTTCAGACTCTACGCCGAAGACATCCAGCGGACATTCCCTCACGCACGGCCGTTATCGCAGGAGATCGTCACTGACGATGTCGCCGCTAACGCCATCACCACCGTGGAGCGCTACGAGATCGCTGACGCCTGGAATCGTCTGCCGGACGGACGTGTGGCGTTTCCGACCCTCGATTTGTTCATGCGCACTACTTTGGTGAAACTCGACGCCGGCGCACGCAAACTGCCGGTCGATCTCGGTCATGTCGGCAAGGTGACGCGGCGGGTGGAAATCAAAACCGCAGCGCCGTGGCGCATCACGCCGTGGCGGCGCAGCATCGAAGGCTCGACACTGAGCTACGAAACCGAACTGAAGGCGATCAATGATCGCCACATGGAGATGACGCAAACGCTGGACATTCGCGCCTGGACGCTGCCGGCGGAGGAAGCGCAGGTGTACCGCGACGTGATCGCCGAGTTAGATAAGAGCGATCTTGAACTGGCTAGCGCGTTGAAGAACGGCAAGTTCGCTAAGCGCAGCGGCGCGCAAGATTGGTTGACGCCCTGGGACGCCGTGCGCGTGCTGGTGATCGCCGGGCTCGCCGGTTATTGGTTCGCGCGTTATGCGGGTTTGCTATAAGGCTAGTGACCGCCGCCGGCGCCTGCCGCAAGCACGAAACGGCGATCACAATACAGGCACTCGACGAAGGTTTCTTCGCCCATGTCGTAATAGACCACGGGGTGCCCGAGCGCGCCGCCGCCGCCGTCACACTTCACGCGCTTCGACGTCACCTCGATCACTTCTGGCGCTGGGACGGCGTCCGGATGGCCCGGCGTCATCTGATCGGTGGCGGGATTGTCTGGCAGCTTGCTCATTTCCCTCTCGGGCCGGTTGAAGCGCGAAACGCGCGCACGTACCTAGAGCGCATCGCGCGCCCGCGCAATCGCCCTCCCCCAAGGCATCCATGCTCGCACCCGACAAGCAGCCGCCCGCGTTCGCCATCGAGGCCAAGGGCCTCGACAAGACCTACCGGGGCCAGGGCAAGGCGCCGGCGATGCACGCGCTAAAGAACGTCAACCTCGCCATTCCACGCGGCTCATTCTTTGGATTGCTCGGTCCCAACGGCGCCGGCAAGTCGACGTTCATCAACATCCTGGGCGGGCTCGTCATCAAGTCTGGCGGCAGCGCCGCGATCTGGGGCCACGATATCGACAGCGATCCGATGAATGCACGCGGCGCCATTGGCATCGTGCCGCAAGAGATCAACATCGATCCGTTCTTCACCCCGTCGGAAGGGCTGGAGCTGCAGGCCGGCTATTACGGCGTGCCTAAGGGCGAACGGCGCACCGAGGAAATCCTGAAGGCGGTCGGCCTTTGGGACAAGCGTAACGCCTACGCGCGCACGCTATCCGGCGGCATGAAGCGGCGGCTGCTGGTGGCGAAGGCCATGGTGCATTCGCCGCCCGTCTTGGTGTTGGATGAACCGACGGCTGGCGTCGACGTCGACCTGCGCCGCCAGCTCTGGGATTATGTGCGCGAACTGCATGCACGCGGCGTTACGATCGTGCTGACAACGCATTACCTCGAAGAAGCGCAGGAGCTATGCGACACCATCGCCATCATCCACCATGGTGAAGTGATCGCGTGCGAGCCGACGCCCAACCTGATCGGCAGGCTCGACCGCAAGACATTGGTGGTCACGCCGCAGGCGCCGATTGAACTGCCGTTCGCGGGTTTCGAAGATGTCACCTTCGCGATGCGCCCCTCCGGCGCGTTCGCCGTGACATACAGGACGAGCGAGCATTCGGTGGAAGAATTGCTCGACCGCGTGCGCGCCAAGGGAGTCGTGATCAAAGATCTATCGATCGACGAGCCCGACCTTGAAGACGTCTTTGTCGAACTCACCGCCGCGCGCGACTGAAACAAAAGTTACAGTGGATAACGCCAATGCGCACAGGAACGTGCGCGCGTGCTTTCGCGTTGTCGAAAGCCGCGTTGCGGCCAAACTAAGGAGTAAGCGATGGACTGGGATCGGATCAAAGGCAGCTGGAAGCAATATCAAGGCCGCGCCCGCGAGAAGTGGGGCGAGCTGACTGATGACGAGCTTTCGCGCGTCAACGGTCAACGCGACCAGCTGGAAGGCCTGATCCAACAACGCTACGGCAAAGCCAAGGACGAAGTCCGCCGCGATGTCGACAACTGGCTCAACACGCTCTGAGCCGGCGCATTTGCGCTGAACGAGAGCGGCCCGAACGGGCCGCTCTTTTATTGTCTGGCTAGACGCCACGTCACCTCGTGAAACAGCGTGCGCGAAGTGCTAGGCTTTGGGCGGAGGCCTCCCTATGTCCGCCCGTCCTCTCTCCGATGCGCCCGCCATCGACTTCGATCTCTCGCCGGACGCCGACCCGCACGCGGTGCTGCGCGCTCTGCGCGCACAGGCTCCGCTAGCGCGCACCAGCCTCGGTATCGTGCTGGCCCTGCGGCACCGGCATCTCGAACTCGTCACCAGCGACGCCACGCGCCAGCTCGAAACCGAGACCAAGGTCATGCAGGGCATCACCAGCGGACCGATCTGGGAGATCACGACGTCGGGCATGCTGTTCGCCAACGGCGAAGCGCGTGCGCGTCGACGCTCGCCCGTCGCCAAGACGTTCGCGTTCAAGCTGATGGACGCGATGCGCCCCAAGGCCGCGGCGCTAGCCGCGGAACTCGTCCAACCGCGCATCGGCGCCGGGCCGATCGACTTCGTCAACGATATCGCTGCGCAGATTCCGGCGCGCATCATCGCCGACATTCTCGGCATCCCGCGCAGCGATCTGCCGGTGTTCATGCAATGGATCGCCGACACCGCTGAGTCGCTCGGCTTCATCGACGTGAGCCGGCGCGAACAGATCGAGCGCAGCCTCGTTGAATTCAATACCTATGTGGCAGGTCTGCTCGACGACCGCCGCGCCAATCCGCGTGACGACTTCCTGACCGATTACGTGCAGGCCACCGCCCGTGACGGCGTGTTGAGCGAAGCCGAGATTCGCACGCAAATTCTCGGGCTGATCCTCGCCGGCTCCGATACGACGCGCGGCTCGCTGTGCATGACGCTGGCCCACCTGTTGTGTCATCGCGGCCAATGGCGTGCGTTCTGCGCCGATCCGGACGGCCTAAAGAAAGGTGTGGTGGCCGAGGGCCTCCGCTACGAACCCATCGTTTCCGGCGTGCCGCGCGTTGCGCTGCACGATCTGGAAATCGATGGCTTTCTGGCCCCCGCCGGCACGCCGATCGCGGTGTCGCTGCTCTCGGCGCTCCGCGATCCCGACGTGTATGCGGACGCCGATACTTTCGACATCCGCCGTGAAGACCACCCACGCTGGCATCCGATCTTCGGCGGCGGCGCGCATCGCTGCCTCGGCGAAGCGCTGGCGCGCGCGGAAATGGAGGAAACCCTCGCCACCATCGCCCGCCTTGCGCCGAACACCGAGCTGGTCGGCGAAATCCCGAAACTGGCGCCAGGCGCCATTCGTCAGGTCGGCGCCATGCAGGTGGCGTTCGCCTAACGAAAACGGCCGGCGCTTCGTCATGCGCCGGCCGTCTCGACAACCCCGAGAGGTCGTAAATTTTAACTGCGTCGGGTAATGACCGCCTTAGCGGCCCATCACTTGCGCCTTCATCACCGCCGATTGGCGGAAAGCGAGCTTCTTCGACGCCTTGATCTTCACCGGTTCGCCCGTTTGCGGGTTGCGGCCCATGCGGGCCTTGCGGTGGCGGATCATGATCATGCCGATGTCGCCGATCTTCACCTTAGCGCCCTTCATCACGTAGGCCTTCACCACGTCGGTGTAGCCTTCGACGAACGCCTTGGCTTCGGACTTCTTCATGCCGAGATGATCGGCCACCGACTGCAGCAATTGGCTGGCGGTCACCGTCTTGCCGGCCGTAGCGCTGACGCGCACTGCTTTCGCCGGAGCCGCGGCCTTCTTCGCCGCTTTCTTTCTCGCCGGCGCCTTGCGCGCCGCTTTCTTTGCCTTGCGGGCCATGTGCTTTCCCCTCTTCAAAGGTTGTCGTGCGTTAAACTCAACGAACCGCCGGTAAGACGCGGGTTTCTGAGACCTCTTGCTCACCGCCGGCGCCTGAGGAATGCCATTCAATTCTTGATGGAGCGTGACCGCGCTTCTCCAGAACAGCGCCAAAAACCCACATTTTTGGGGCTTTTTGGCCTTTGGCGGCGCATTCCCTTGCACGGGACCGGGTGAGTCGCAACGCAAAAATGCTGATTTAGAGCGGTTTTGACCACGAAACGCAGCTTCGCCGCAGCGCACGCGCGCCGCTTTTCCTTACAAACGCGTCGTAATGGCGCGGGTCGCTTAGCGCAGCCCCATGCGAATCGCGCCGTCGAGCCGGACGTCTTCGCCGTTGAAGTAGGGGTTTCGAATCATCTCCAGCGCCAGCGTTGCGTATTCCTCCGGGCGGCCTAGCCGCTTCGGGAACGGGACGCTCGCGGCCAACCCCTCGCGCACCTTCTCCGACGCGGCCAGCATCAGCGGCGTCTCGAAAGTTCCCGGCAGGATCGTGTTGATGCGGATGCCTTCGTTGGCCAAGTCGCGCGCGATCGGCAGTGTCATGCCCACCACACCGCCCTTGGACGCCGAATACGCCGCCTGCCCCACTTGGCCATCTTCGGCGGCGACCGAAGCGGTCATGACCATGGCGCCGCGCTCGCCTTCCTCAAGCGGCTCGAGGCTCAGCATGCCAGCGGCGGACTTAGCCACGCAGCGGAACGTCCCGACCAGATTGATCTGAATGGTGAGGTTGAAGATTTCGAGCGGGAAGTGACGGATCTCGCCGGTGTCCTTGGCGCGGCTGGCTGTCTTCATGGCCGAGCCGATGCCGGCGCAATTGACCAAGATACGCTCCTGCCCGTTCACCTTCCGCGCCGCGGCAAACCCGGCGTCCACGCTTTCTTCGCTGGTAACGTCAACCTTGCAGAAGGTTGCGCCCAATTCATCGGCGGCGGCGCGGCCGCGATCCTCGTCGCGGTCGAAGATAGCGACCTTGACGCCCTCGGCGCGCAATTTTTCGACCGTCGCCTTACCCAGGCCCGACGCGCCGCCAGTTACAACCGCAGCGACATCCGATGAAAGACGCATCGCTTCCTCCCTTGCGCGGCGCGCGCGCCGAGTTGGCTTTTTAGTCGCCGCGGGAAAGAACGCAACGCGGCGTTATGGAGTCTGTGTCCGCACGCCATCGCGGATTCGAGGCCCTTCGTCCTCTTCATCCTCTTGCGGCGCCAGGGGCGGC
>CALBSY010000152.1 GCA_937967725.1 uncultured Alphaproteobacteria bacterium
GACCAGCCAGCCGATGGCGCCGATGTCGGCCCAGGTCAGCGTCGGGTAGTTGAAGATAGTCGAATACTTGGCTTTGCCGGAGAGCAGCGCTTCGGTCATCTCATCGCGCGTGACTCCCAGCGTTTCCGTCGCCGAGTAAAGATAGAGCCCATGCCCAGCTTCGTCCTGAACTTTCGCGAGCAGGATCGCTTTTCGCCGTAGGTTGGGCGCACGCGTGATCCAATTGCCTTCCGGCAGCATGCCGACGATCTCGCTGTGCGCGTGCTGCGACATCTGCCGGATCAGCGTCTTGCGGTACGCCTCCGGCATCCAATCCTTCGGCTCGATAAACTCGTCGTTGGCGACGCGCGCCTCGAAGGCCGCGATGCGTTCCGGATCCTCGGCGTTCGCCTCGGCTTTTTTCTTGCCGGACATGTCGGTCGTATACATGAGCGCGCCTCTCGACCTTTGCGGATTTATCACCTTAGCATTCGCTGACCGATCGGTCAATTAATTACAGCGCCGCCGATCGTTCGGGAAAGCCCTGTGAATTCGGCAATGACGCGCCCGTCAGCGGTGCGGACCGCGACTAGATATACGCCGCTGCGGCCAGAACGGGAGGCTTCGCGCGCTTCAGCGACCAACACCTCCCCCGCCGACGCCGGGGCCAGGAAGGCGACAGTCGCGCTCTGCGCCACCGTGGTTTCGTTGCGCGAATTGCAGGCGTAGGCGAACGCGGTGTCCGCAAGCGCGAAGATCATGCCGCCGTGGGCCATCTTGTGCCCGTTCAGCATGTCGTCACGCAGCTTCATGCGGATTCGCGCATAGCCCTCGCGCGCCTCTTCGATCTCGATGCCCCAAGCCGGCCCCGTGCCCTCGCGCGCCAGCAACGCGTCCGCTACTCGCCGCGCCAGTGCGTCCGCATCGGTCATGCCCAATCCTAAGCTGGGGAGCGCGCGGTGAACACCGCATTGGGCGCTATCGCCGCCAATTCCTTGCCCGCCGCCAATTGCTTCTTGCCGTTCAATGTGAAGTGGCGGTGGTCGAGCGTATAGCCGGCGCCGGTCATGAAATCTTCTATCGCTTCGTGCTCGCCGACGTTCAGTTCCACTTGCACGCTGCGCGGTCTTTGCTCCGATGTGAGCATCCCGCTCATGCCGTGCAGAATGGCGAGTTCGATGCCGTCCACGTCGATCTTGACATGATGTACTGGCTCGATCGCCTTTGTTTCGAGCAGTTCGTCTACGCTCAAGCCCAAACACACTTCGCTTGCGGCGGGGATGAATTCTTTGCCGCTGACATTGGTGGAGTCGAGCTGGCTGCCGGTGGAGGAGGGCGCGAGATCCTTGTAGTGGAAGGTTGCAATCATGCGCTTGTCGGCGAGCGGAACAGTCAGTACGTCGACGCGATCCTGCATCAGGTTGCGCAGCACGTTGCGCATCAGCGCCACCGCATTCGGCTTATGGGGTTCGACGGCGTAGACGCGGCCTTCCGGCCCCACGCGATGCGCCGCCGCCAACGTGTAGATGCCGACATTGGCGCCGATATCGAGGAAGTTTTCGCCGCGCTGCACGTTATTGTCGATCCATTCCATCGTGCCAGCCTCTTTCACCCAGAGCGATAGAGCGCGGTAGGCCTGGGTGCGGTTCTCGCAAAGAAAGCGCGTGCGGTAGGGGCCGTCCTCTACCGTCACTTCAGACACCATGAGGGAGCGCAATCCCGCCTTGGCGTCGAACCACACTTTCTCGAAGCCGTTCAGCTCGCGGCTGCCGCGCCCGCTCACGTCAGCCGCTCGATATTGATCGTCAGCGTCTTGCGCATCGGCGCATCCGGCGGGGCGTTGATGGGCGCAACTTGATGCCAGGAATTATAAGTCTTGATAAACAAGATGCATTGATTGGGCCGAAAGTCGTAGCTGCGCACGATATCGACCGCATCGAAATCGAGATAGCGGTTGGCGCGATTGAAAATGAGCGTCTTGTCCTTGGGCTGGCATACTTGCGTGCCGCCGCCCCAAGCGTCGTCCCATTCACCCGCCCGGATCATGGAAATGACCAAGGTAACCAGCTTCTGTTGTTCATCAGTATGAGGGCGGATGTGGCCGCCATTGCCGCCCATAATGGAAAACTCAAAACGGGCTGTGAGTTCGTTGCGACGCAGGAGACGCGCAGCGAGGCTGGGTTTCATCTTGCGCGAGGCCATGCGCACGGCGTAGTCGCCGAGATTGAGGTCCACATTGCGTTGTTTGAGAAAGCCGAGTGTGTCGTCGATGAACTTGCGGCTCTTTATGTAAGCATGCACGCGGGCCCACTCGGGCGCAGTGTCAAGGAAGCGCAGGTAATTGTCACGGTTGTTGCGCTCGGACAGCGAGTACTTGTCGCCCAGCGACGGTTTGTGGTCGAATAGGGCCACGGCGGGGTAAGTCCGCGCAAGAGCGTCGTAATCGGCTTCGGGAAGAACGCCTTCCAAGCGGCAAATCGGATACGGCTCGTAGTCGAACGCCGCTTGCGAATACGAAAACACGCCGCTTTTCCTCGGTCCCGGCCACCCGCCAGCAGCGTCCGCACTAGCAAAGCACGTTCGGTTCCGCAATGCGGCGCCCTTCGCACCAGCCGCTCGCTCGGATAGGGTCGGTCCTCATCTTTAGCTTAGGCGGCCTGCCCATGGATTTCGAAACCATCCTATTCGAGAGCGGCGACGGCGTCGCTCGTCTCACGCTCAACCGGCCGGACCGGCTGAATAGCTTTACCGTGCATATGCATGACGAAGTCTCTCGCGCGCTGGAACAGGTCGGCAAGAGCGATGCGCGCGTGCTGGTGCTGAGCGGCGCCGGCCGCGGCTTCTGCGCGGGCCAGGATTTGTCGGATCGCGCCGTGGCGCCTGGCGGGGAGGGAGTCGATCTGGGCGAGTCGCTGGAGAAGCGCTACAATCCGCTCATCCGCCGCATCACATCGCTGGAGCTGCCGGTGATCTGCGCGGTCAACGGCGTAGCGGCTGGCGCAGGCGCCAATATCGCGCTGGCGTGCGATATTGTCATCGCCGCGCGAAGCGCCAAATTCATCCAGAGCTTCGCCAACATTGGCCTCGTTCCTGATAGCGGCGGCACGTGGATATTGCCGCGCCTCGCCGGACAAGCCCGCGCGCTGGGGCTTGCATTGACGGGCGAACCGCTCACCGCCGGACGCGCCGAAGCCTGGGGCATGATCTGGAAGTGCGTCGATGACGATAAACTCGCGTCCGAAGTCGATGCGCTCGCGGCCAAGTTCGCGTCCGCGCCAACTCGTGGCCTCGCTTTGACCAAGAAGCTCATTCGCGAAAGTGGCTCGCGCACGTCCGAACAGCAGCTCGACATTGAGCGCGACGCGCAGCGCACGCTCGGACGCACTAACGACTACAAAGAAGGCGTGGCCGCGTTCATGGAAAAGCGCACGCCGAACTTCACTGGAAGCTGAGCAATGAAACCGATCACTCTGCAAAACTATGCCGAAGGTACATGGGTCGCCGGATCGGGCGGGATGGCGGAACTGCGCTCGGCGGTGAACGGCGATGTCGTCGCGCTCACGTCGTCGCAGGGACTTGATTTTGCCGCCATG
>CALBSY010000153.1 GCA_937967725.1 uncultured Alphaproteobacteria bacterium
GGGAGCATGCTTCAGGCGGAAGCGCGGCGGCGTGCAGGCTTATTCGCGCGCAAAAGAAACGCCCCGGCAAATGCCGGGGCGTCGAAGTCGAAAAGCGTTAGTTTGATTAGACCGCTGGGCCGAGCAGACGGCCAAACACGCCTTGACGGCGGGCGAGGCCGGCACCCGAGCGGTTGCGGTCGTAGAGCGTCCCGCCCCAATTGTAGCGAACGCCGACATAGAACGCGTCGGATTCGATGTTGGCGTCGTCAACGTCGGTGCGCTGATAGCCGCCATAGATGCTGACCGGCAATGTCGCCATCTGCCACTCGGCATCGACGCCGAGCGTTGTGGAGTCGACGTCGCCGCCGGCCGTGTCGAGGTTGGCGAAGCCGACGTTGGCGCCGATGGACAAGTTGTCGTGCACGAAGTGCTGCACGCCGAGATCGACGGCAGTGGCGTCGATGTTGGCGTCATCAACTTCTGAGTAGCTGATCGCGCCGTTCAGCGTGGTGCGGTTCATGTAGTACTGAGTTTCGAGCGCGACGGTCCACTCGTCGGCGTCGGTGCCCGGCGAGGAGTCGACATTGCCGCCGCCGACATAAGCGCCGAACAGCCAGTTGGCGGTGCTGTTTTAGATGGGGCCGCCAAGGTTCCAAAAGTCGATATCGCCGCCGTCCGCGTCTGCGTTGCCGACGCGAGCGTCGAGCTGCAGCCCAACACCTTGCATGTCGAAGGCGACGGAACCGCCGACCGCGACCGTGTCGATGTCGATGTCGGTGGCGCCTTGCTCAAGGTTGCTGTTGACGTAGCTGAGGTCGACGAAGCCGGTGGCTTGCGCCGCAGCGACGCTCGGCGCAGCCACGACCGCAATCGCGGCGGCGGCGCCGATAATCCAATTACGCATAAGTCTCTACCCCTGTAGTAATCACCCGTTCTGGGATCAGAATTTCATGCCCATGGAGGGGAGTGGCGGCAATCCACAGGGGGCGGGTATTAACGATAAATCTGGTCCGATGCGGTTGTGTCACAGCGACCTAAGGCGCGAGAGAGTCAGGTCTTTTCCCCTGTGTGGAGAATTTGCCCGCGGTCGCATCCAGCAGCCCTGTCCGGCGCATCTCTGAGGCGAGGGATAGTGGTCCGAGGAGGGCCCGACGACATGCGCCTGAACTCATCGCTCGCCGCACTCTTCCTGCCGTTTGCGCTGGCCGCCGGCCCAGCGCTGGCCCAGACCGCACCGGCCATACCCAGCTCGGTGGCGGACAATTGGCGGCGCTACCCGGACGCCAGTGAGGTGCAATTGCGCGACGTGGCCGCCCTGGTGCGGATCGTCCCGCAAGACCGTGCGGACGTCGCCGTGGCGATCACCAACCCCGGCCCGCTCGCCGATCCGGAGATCCGGATCAGCAGCAACCGCCTGATCATCGACGGCAAACAGCGCCGGCAGATCCGTTCGTGCCAGGTGCGGGATCAGGCGCTCGAAGTCGTGACCAGGAGAGAGGGCCGACTTCAGAATGACCAATTACCGCTGATCGAGATCCGGATGCCGCGCGCCGCGGTTGTACACGCAGGCGGCGCCCTACGCCTCCATCTCGGCGAGGCCGAAACAGCCAATGTCCGCTTCAATGGCTGTGGCGACGCGGATCTGGTCCGCGTGGCGGGGGCGGCGGATGTGGCGGTGTCGGGCGCCGCCGATCTTCGGCTCTACGATGCGGGCGCCGCCAGCGTCAGCGTGGCCGGAGCGGGCGATGTGGTGATTGGCGTAGTCCGCAACGGGCTTACGCTATCGGTCGCCGGCGCCGGCGATATCGTCGCCGCACGCGCTGACGGGCCGACCAGCGTCGCGGTCCAGGGGGCCGGCGACATCACCATCCGCGATGGCCGGGCAACCACGCTGAGCGTCGCCATCGCCGGCGCGGGCGACGTTACTCACAACGGATCGGCCCAGACGCTGGACGTGGTGATCCTGGGCGGCGGCGGCGTGCGCGTGCGCGAGGTGACAGGAGAAGTCACGCGGCGCGTGCTTGGCGGTGGAGATGTCACCGTCGGGCGCTGATCTGACGCTTTTCCCAGGGCCAGAATCCCTCCAACCATGCCCCGGAAAGACGCATAAAGCGTCCATGGAGGTGAGGCATGCCCGCGGCGATTTCTTGCGTAACGTTTCCGGTCGATGATCTGCAGAAGTCGCTCACGTTCTACCGCGACGGCCTCGGGCTGACGCTCGAGGAGAGCGATGAAGAGCATGCGGCGTTCGATCTGGACGGCGCCTATCTCGTGATCCTCGACCGCAGCGAATTCGGCACCTACGTCGAGCGCGTCGGACACCGTCCGGCGCCGCGCGGTTCGGCCGAGACCATCATTAGCTACTTTGCCGAAAGCAAAGCGGACGTGGACGCCTTCATGGCCAAAGCGCAGGCCGCTGGCGCACAGATTTCGGCCCCATCTGACGACGATGGGGTCTATTCCGGCTATTTCACCGATCCCGACGGGCACACCTGGGAAGTGCTGTACGACGGCGACGAATAGGCGCTCGATTGCAGGGGAGTGTCGGGGGCGGCGGGTCATTCCGCCGCCCCTTTTTCCTGCTCCAACCCGGCCTTGCTCCCCATGCGCCGTTGGGGCATAAGCGCGCCCTTGGACCGCCCGCGAGAAGCGCGGCGGTTATGCTCCCATGCCTGCCTGCAAGCGATTAGAAGCCCACGGAGGCGGCGGGGCGGTATAGGAGTGTAGCTCAGCTGGTAGAGCATCGGTCTCCAAAACCGAGGGTCGGGGGTTCGAGTCCCTCCACTCCTGCCATCCGGCACTTGCCCGGCAGGTCAGCTGGGCCGATTTGAAGCGTTAGGGAAAACTAGAAAAGCATGGCGATGGACAGAGCCGATCAAGACTCAGAACCACGGCGCGGCGGCGGACCATTCCGCTTCTTCGGCGAAGTGCGCGCCGAGGCGCGCAAAGTCACGTGGGCGACGCGTCAAGAAGTGACTGTCTCCACCATTATGGTGCTGATCTTCGCGGTGGCCGCGGCGATCTTCTTTTTCCTGGTGGATAGCGCGCTGCGCTTCATCATCAGCTTGTTGTTGAATCTCGGTTGAACGTCATGGTCGAAGAACAAGCTCCGCAAGAAGCGCAAGAACAGAAGCAACCGCGTTATTCGGGCAAAGCCCGCTGGTACATTGTCCACGCGTACTCGAACTTTGAGGCGAAGGTCGCTGAAGCGATCCGCGATCAGGCGGGACGTCAGGGCCTTGAAGATCAATTCGAAGACATACAAGTGCCGACGGAGGAGGTCACCGAAGTCGTGCGCGGCTCGAAGAAGGTGCGCCAGCATCGCCACTTTCCCGGCTACGTGCTGGTGAAGATGGAGATGACCGACGAGGCCTATCACCTGGTCAAGAACACGCCGAAGGTGACCGGCTTCCTGGGCACGCAGAACAAGCCGCAGTCGGTTTCGGACAAGGAAGTCGAGCGCATTCTCGGCCGCGTCGCCGAAGTTGGCGCCGCCAAGCCGCGCAACCTTATTCACTATGAAACCGGCGAGCGGGTGCGCGTTTCGGACGGGCCGTTCCAGAGCTTCGAAGGCCTCGTGTCGGAGGTGGACGAGGAGCGCGGCCGCCTCAAAGTGGCGGTGATGATTTTCGGCCGTGAGACCCCGGTCGATCTCGAGTACGGCCAAGTCGAAAAGATCAGATAGCGCCGCTGCACGTTGCGGGCGCTACGATGACCCCAGCAGCATGCTCTTCAGGTCGCCGTGCATGTCAGCGCCGCCGCCTGGGGCGATGAATGCTTCCGCCATCAACGCGGCGTAGAACAGAAACGCGCGCTTGCGCGCTTCCTCACGCGTTTGGCCGCGTTCCTGAAACAGTTTGGTGAAGTAATCGAGCCGCGTGCGGTCGATGTGGCGCACGGCTTTGGCCGCGCTGCGGTCGCGCCGCGCCCACAAGCGGATAGCCAGTTCGATTGCCGCAGCGCGCGCCGAGCGCGGACTGGAATAGGGCAGCGCGAGCAGGCGCTCCAGCCGCGCCTCGGCCGGATCAGCCGTCCGTTCGACTCGGTTGAACACCTGATAGCTGGCGCGTTCTCGCCAAGCCTTCAGCATGGCCTGATGCAGCGCCTCGCGGTCCTTGAAGTGCCAGTAGAAACTGCCGCGGGTGACCCCGAGCCGCTTCGCCAGCGGGTCGACTCGGACAGCGTCGATTCCGCCCTCAGCCAGGACGTCAAAAGCCGCCTCGACCCAGGCGGCGGCGTCGAGGCTAGGGGCGGGCTGAG
>CALBSY010000154.1 GCA_937967725.1 uncultured Alphaproteobacteria bacterium
CGACAACGAAGCGCTGCGCGGCGCCCCGCGGCGCTTAACCGGCCAGATCAATGGCGCCGAAGTGCGTCCGTATCCGAAGCGCGATCAGCTCACGCCGTACCAGGGCCAAGCCTTTGCGTATGCGCATCCGGTCGATGTCTACAATCTGCAGATTCAAGGTTCCGGACGCATCGCGTTTCCCGACGGCACGCAGGCGCGCGCGGCTTTCGCCGCGCAGAACGGCTATCGCTGGAACTCCGCGCTCGGCGCGTTGCGCGACAGCGGCCAACTGCAAGGCGGCGCCACCTGGGACAATTTCCGCCGCTGGAGCGACGCCAACGGCGCCGCTGCGACGCAACAAGCGCTCAACGCCGATCCATCCTACGTGTTCTTCGAAGAACAGCAGATCACGGATCCCGCCGCTGGTCCCAACGGCGCCGCTGGCGTACCGCTGACGCCGATGGGCTCGATCGCCGTCGATCCTGCCTATCATCCTTACGGCGCGATCGTGTTCGTTGATGGCATGTACGATGGCGCACCGTTCCGGCGCCTCCTGGTGGCGCAAGATACCGGCGGCGCCATCCGCCGCGGCCCGCTGCGCGGCGACGTGTTCTTCGGCTCGGGCGATCAGGCCGGGCGCGGCGCTGAACAAATGAACGCATCCGCTCGCTGGTGGACGCTACTGCCACGTACTGTTCCGATTGCGTAACGGTTCAGCTACCGTTCACGTGCGAGGGTAGAGGTTGGCGCGGGGGCGCGCGACCGAAGGTTTGGGCGGCGGCATGCGCACACTCGTATTAACTCTTTCCGCGTTGGCGCTTGCCGGCTGCGCGGTATCCAACACGCCATATCCACGTCCAGCGCCCGGCGCGGGCGTCTATCGCCCGTCGCCGCCGCCTGGTCCGAACATCTACAGCATCGCACCGCGCGCACCGACACACAGCCAGCTTTTCGTCTGCAACACTTGGAGCTCGAATCTCGGCGAGATTGGCTATAGCAACGAGTCGCTCGCTTACACGCCGACTATGCAGACGCGTGCTGGCGCGCTGTTGCGCAATCCGACCGAAAGCGCGTGCCTATCGTCCGGCTTCGGTTGGCGTGGCTCGTCATAACGGGCTCGATCTCGCCAACGTTAATGGCGGTTTCATCTACGCCGCTGCTGACGGTGTTGTCCGCTCTGCTGGCCCTCGCGGCGGCTATGGCAACGTGCTCGAACTCGATCATGGCCGCGGCGTGCGCACGCTCTATGCGCACTTGAGTGAGATCGATCCAAATCTGCGCGAAGGCGATTTCGTCTATGGCGGCGCCGCTGTGGCGCGCATGGGCGCCACCGGCAATGCAACGGGCGTGCACCTGCATTACGAAGTCTATGTCGACGGCTTGCTGGTCGATCCGTTGCACTATGGGCGTCCGCCCGTACATGTCTCGGCGCCAGCGCCGGCGAACCCCTATCTGCCGGAGCCCACGGTCACGCCGCCACCGGCGCAACCGGCCCCATATCCAGCTGCGCCCAGCGTCGACGATCTCCCGGACGACGCCTTCGTGCTGCCTGCGCCCGAGAGGCGCTAGCACGTCAGGCGAGCACTATTGGAGGTTGCCAAGGCTTGGCTTAGAAGGGCGCTGCGCGGGCAGGAGCCTTGCATGCCGGTTTATATGGATCGCCACACGCTACATGACGTGAGCGCCGAAGACGTCGCTCACGCGACCTCGAAGTTCAAGAAAAGTATGGCGTGCGTTACTTGACCTATTGGTACGATGCGCGCGCCTGCAACGCCTTCTGCTTGGTTGATGCGCCCGATGCAGAAACCGCCAAGCGCGTACATGCTGAATCGCATGGGCTGCTCCCGAGCGACATCATCGAAGTGGACATGACCGTGGTCGAGGCGTTCCTTGGCCGCATCACCGATCCGGCCGCCACCATTGAAAAGGGTACGCCGATCGATGAGAGCGCGCACCGCGTGATTATGTTTACCGACATCGTCAATTCCACCGAGATGACCGCACGCCTGGGCGACGCGCGCGCGATGGATCTAGTACGCTGCCATGATTCCGTGGTGCGCCGCGAACTTGCCGCGCACTCAGGCAGGGAGGTCAAACATCTCGGCGACGGCATCATGGCGGCGTTCGCTTGTCCGCACGCGGCGGTGAAATGCGCATGCAGCGTGCTGCGTGGCGTGCGCGACTTCAACGCCGCCAGCAGTGAGCAACTGCAATTGCGCATCGGCATGCACGCCGGCGAGCCTGTGAACGAAAGCAACGATCTGTTCGGCGCGACCGTGCAGATGGCCGCGCGCATTTGCGCCGACGCCTCGGTGGACGCGGTGGTGATCTCAGATGAAATTCGCGCAGCGCTCGGCGACGCCTTCCAACTGATGCCGCTCGGCAAACGCATGCTGAAGGGTTTTCACCAACCTGCGCCGCTCTACGCGGTGGAGTGGGGCTGACTAATCGCCGCGCGGCGCCGGCACATGCACGCCGCCCACCGGCCGCTCCGCCAGCGTGTCCTTCCTGCAGCGATAGAGCTCGGCTGGGCGCCCGCCGGCGCTCGTGTCGAATTCGCCGGCGCCTTCCACCAGACCGGTGCGGTCGAGCAGGCGGCGGAAGTTTTGTTTGTGCAGCTCCAGGCCTGCGATCGCCTCCACCAATCGCTGCAAATGCAGCAGCGTGAATTTCTCCGGCGCCAGTTCGAAGATGACCGGACGGTATTTGATCTTCGCTCGCAGCCGGCCGATCGCCGTCGCTAGAATGCGTCGGTGGTCCGATGCCATTGGTTCGCCCAGCCCCGTCATCGCCGAGATCGCCGGCGCGTCCTTGCCTTCAAAGCGCGTGCGGTCGCGCGCCGCTTCCGGCGCCAGCCCCGCCTCGTAGAGCAATTCATAGCGCTCCAGCGCGCGCTCTTCGGTCCACACCGCGC
>CALBSY010000155.1 GCA_937967725.1 uncultured Alphaproteobacteria bacterium
TCGCGCAGCGCAACGTGTATCGGACGGACAATCCGGCGTTTCGCGATACGATGAGCGATCTGTGGAAGCATGCGGTCGCCTCGGCTCACAGTGCGGAAGTCATCGCGTCAATAGCGGGCCCCGGCAAGTATCCTGCGGCCTTCGTGGGCGGACTGGTCCACGACATTGTCCATGGGGTCCTGCACCTCGATGGCAAGTTCTGGAATACGTTGCCGCTTCTGTTCTGGCGTCCTGGCGAGCTCACACGGCGCTATATCGCAGGGCAGCGCGCGCGTTTCATCAGCCCGATTGCCTTCTACCTGTTCACCGTGGTCGCCATGTTCGCGCTGGTCGTCTCGCCCATGTTGCCAAAGGCGAAGCCTGCTTCCGGGTATTCAACGCCAAACTGCACCCAGGTGAAGAGCGCGCCCAGCAAGACAGTCAAGATCAGACCGTTGCGCGCGCCCTTACGGTCGCCCGACTGCAGCGCATGGTGCGCCCAGGTCACCGTGGTGCCAGAGAGCAAGAGGATCAGCGTATTCATCAGCGGTAGATGGAAAGGATCGAACGTCTCCACCGACGGCGGCGGCCAGTTGGCCCAGGCCTGTGCGGTCGCTTCGTCCCAAGTCGGTACGATCCATGCGGCCCGATGTTCGTGGAAGATTGTCAGTTCAAAGAACATCCAGAACCAGGCGACGAAGAACATCACTTCCGACGCGATGAACAAGATCATCCCGTAGCGGAGGCCGATATCGACCACTGGCGTGTGATCGCCGCTCCGGCTTTCCTTGATGACATCGAGCCACCAGCCGATGCAGGTGACGATGAGGATGCCAAAGCCGATCAGGAACAGCGGCCACTGGCCGTGCGAGAAGAAGAAGTTGCCTTCTTCGGTGGTCAGCCCGCGCATGAGCACGACGCCGCCGATCGCCGTCAGCAGCGCTCCAACCGAGCCGACGAACGGCCACGGACTCGGATTGACCAAGTGATAGTCGTGCTTGACCTCGCCGTGCGCCATTTCAATCCCTCATGCACGTTGCCGGAGCGCGCCCCGGCGTCTTGATTCTCAACTCGACGATCCCGCATCCGGCAGCGCTTGCTGCGTGGCGGAGCGGAAGTAGGTGTACGAAAGCGTCAGTGTCTCGATCTCGCGCGTGTCTTGATCGGACGCGATCTCCGGATCGACGAAGAATACCACAGGCAAATCCGCCTCTTCTCCCGCCGCCAGCGTCCGGTCCTGGAAGCAGAAGCATTCCAGCTTGGCGAAATACTGCCCGGCAATGTGGGGCGTGACATTGTAAGTCGCACGCACCGTAACCGGCGCGTCCGACACATTGCGGATGCGGTAGAAGGCGAGCCCGGTTTCGCCAATACGCAGCGTCTCGGCCGTTTGTCTCGGCGCGAACTCGATTGGCGCGTCGGGTGAGATATTGGCGTCGAAACGCACTTCGATGCGCTGATCCAACACTTGCGCCGGCGCGGCGGCGGCTTCCTGCGTCGTGCCGCCGTAACCCGTAATTCGGCAGAACGCGTCGTAAAGCGGCACAGCCGCGAACGCCAGGCCGGTCATGCCCGCAACGGCGCCGGCGGCGATCGCGGCTGTGATCGCCATGCGCTTCTTGTTCGGCTCGCTCATAGCGGCCGCTCCAGCACGCCCGCCTGCAGTTGCGTCAGCGTGATTGCAAACACCAGCACGACAAACGCTCCCACGGCGAGCGCAATGAAGAGATTGCGCCGCCGGCGGGCGGCGAGTTCTTCTGGCGTCAGAATAACGCCGCTCATCCGAAGCCCCGCTCAACCAGCAGCGTTGCGAACAACGCGAAGAGATAGAGGATCGAAAACCCGAACAAGTCGCGCGCCGGCTTGTCCTGCGCGGCGTCGCCCTCGCCCGCGCGCGAGCACAGCACGCGCCACGCCAGGAACACGAAGAACGCGCCGCCGAGCGTTGCGGCGACCCCGTAAATCATGCCGCTAAACCCGGTAAGCACTGGCGTCAAAGCCAACGGCGCCAGCAGCAGCGAATAGATGAAGACGTGGATGCGCGTGGACTTGGCGCCGTGCGTTACTGGCAGCATGGGCACGCGCGCGGCGGCGTAATCCTTGTGCGAGATCAGCGAGAGGGCCCAGAAGTGCGGCGGGGTCCACATGAAGATGATCGCCACAAGAATGAGTGGATCAAGCGCTAGCGCGCCGGTTTTGGCGGCCCAGGCGATGGCGGGCGGCAGCGCCCCGGAGAGGCCGCCGATCACGATGTTCTGCGGCGTCGAGCGCTTCAGCCACATGGTGTAAACGACGGCGTAGAAGAAGATGGTGAAGGCGAGCAGCCCGGCAGCCAGCAAGCCGCCGGCCAGATACATCGTCACCACCGACAGCGCCGATAGCGTGAGGCCCAACATCAGCGCCTCTTCGCCCGGAACGCGGCCGGCTGGGATCGGGCGCGACCGCGTGCGCGACATCACCGCATCGATATCGGCGTCGTACCACATGTTGAGCGCGCCGGCGGCGCCAGCGGCGACAGCGATCGACAGCACAGCGGCGAAGCCGAGCACCGCATCGCCTTGCCCCGGCGCGACCATGTAGCCGACGAACCCGGTGAACACGACCAGGCTCATCACGCGCGGCTTCAGCAGCGCGATGTAGTCGCTGGCGCTTGCTGGCCGTGTATGCGTGATGTCGACGACCGCCATCACGTCCTCAGTGGTGCGTATCCGGCTTGATCACCGGCAGTTCGTTGAACTGGTGGAACGGCGGCGGCGAAGACAGCGTCCATTCCAACGTGGTTGCGCCCTCGCCCCAAGGATTGTCGCCTGCGCGGCGGCGCGCCAGGAACATCTCGGCGAGGATGACCAGGAACACGACGACGCCAGCAGCCGTGACCAGATAGCCGATCGAGCTGATGTGGTTCCAGTATTCAAACGCCTCGGGATAGTCGATGTAACGACGCGGCATGCCCTGCAGGCCAAGGAAGTGCTGCGGGAAGAACACGATGTTCACGCCAATGAACATCAGCCAGAACTGCAGCCCCGCGAGAAAGCCGTTGTAGCGATAGCCGCTCATCTTCGGGATCCAGTAGAAGAACCCGCCGAAGATGGCGAACACGGCGCCAAGCGAGAGCACGTAGTGGAAGTGCGCCACCACGTAATAGGTATCGTGCAGTGCAGTATCGATGCCGGAATTGGCCAACACCACGCCAGTGACGCCGCCCACCGTGAACAGGAAGATGAAACCGATGGCCCAAAGCATCGGCACTTTGAACTGCAAGCTGCCGCCCCACATCGTGGCGATCCATGAAAAGATCTTGATCCCCGTCGGCACGGCGATGACCATCGTGGCGGCGATGAAATAGGCCTCCAGATCAAGGCCCATGCCGACCGTGTACATGTGGTGCGCCCACACGACGAAGCCGATGAAGCCGATCGCCACCATGGCGTAAGCCATGCCGAGATAACCAAAGATCGGCTTGCGCGAGAACGTCGAAACAATCTGCGAAACCATGCCGAAGCCGGGCAGGATCAGAATGTAGACTTCTGGGTGACCGAAGAACCAGAACAGATGCTGGTACATCACCGGGTCGCCGCCGCCGGCCGCTTCGAAGAATTGGGTGCCAAAGTTGCGGTCGGTCAGCAGCATCGTGAGGGCGCCAGCGAGCACGGGAAGCGCCAGCACCAGCAGCCACACCGTCACCAGGATCGACCATACGAACAGCGGCATGCGATGCAGCGTCATGCCCGGCGCACGCATGTTGAAGATCGTGGTGATGAAGTTGATGGCGCCGAGGATCGAGCTGGCGCCGGCGATGTGCAGCGACAGGATCAGCAGATCCATCGAAGGACCGTCGTGGTGCGCCGGCGACGTCGAGAGCGGCGCATAGAGCGTCCAGCCACCGCCGAAGCCCGGCCACTCGCCGTTGCCCGGTACGATCATCGACATGAGCGCCAGCGTGAATGACGCCGGCAGCAGCCAGAACGAAATGTTGTTCATGCGCGGGAACGCCATGTCGGGCGCTCCGATCATCAGCGGCACGAACCAGTTGCCAAAACCGCCGATCATGGCCGGCATGACCATGAAGAAGATCATGATCAGGCCGTGCATGGTCACGACCACATTGTACGAGTGGTTCGAGTCCATGCCGAGCATGGTGGCGAGCATGGAGCCTTCGGTGAAAACCTGGATGCCGGGCTCAGCCAATTCCCAGCGGATGAAGCCCGAGAGAGCGCCGCCGATCAGGCCTGCAATGATCGCGAACACAAGGTACATCGTGCCGATGTCCTTGTGGTTGGTCGAATAGACCCATCGCTTCCAATCGTAGAGGCTGGGGCGGTGGTCGTGATCATGCGCGTGAGCGGATTCGGCCGTCATTTATCCCTGGTCCCAACAGCAAGCTCGGCTCGTTCCGTATGGCGCGCGCCGGGCGCGCCGCCCATCCCGGTCCGGCGCGGCAAAACGTCCAAAGACTCGAGGCGTGCTAGCAGGCGCCGTCCTCCATTCCAAGGCGGCAAAGCGCGGTCCGGTGCGACCCCGTCCGTCGAAAACGCCGCCCTATCAGCTGAATGTGAGTTGAGGGGCCACCGGCGCGGCGCGACGCTCGCTCTCTGGTTAGAAAGGAGGGTTGGCTTATGCGTCCTGCTTTTTTTGCTCTCGCCTCGATAGTGGCCGCTACCGCGCTTGCGGGGACGGCCAGCGCCTACGTCATTGTTGCCGGCGGCGGATTTGCGGCCACCTGCTATGAGAGCGCTCGGGACCAGCGCGCGACGGCGCGGGCGTTGGATCAGTGCACCATCGCATTGAGCGACCTGCTCAGCAGCCGAGACAGGGCCGGCACTTACGTCAACCGCGGCATTATTTACATGCGTCGCGGCAGCGTGGGTCTCGCGCTGTCCGATTTCGACGCCGCCATTCGGCTGCAGCCGGACCTGGCGGAGGGCTACATCAACCGCGGCGCGGCGTTGCTGGTTCGCAACGATCTCGAAGGCGCGATCGCAGCCATCGACCAGGGCCTGCAACACGATCCCGAACAACCTGCGCTCGCTTATTACAATCGCGGCATCGCCAAT
>CALBSY010000156.1 GCA_937967725.1 uncultured Alphaproteobacteria bacterium
CAGTGGCGATGCCGCCCATGTGATAGTGCGCCGCCGGTGCGATCGGGATCGGTTCCCTGCGCGGATCGAGCCCGGCGCTCATGCACGCCGCGAACACCGTGGGGAAGTGCGCTGGAAAATGGTCGCCCACCGCGGCGCGCGCGTCGAGAAAGGCGCCGCGCCCGGCAATGCGTTCGAGATGGATCGCCCGCGCCACCACATCGCGCGCGGCAAGGTCCTCCACGAACGCTTCGCCCATGCCGTTGACGATATGCGCCCCTTCGCCGCGCAGTGCTTCGGTCGCCAGCGGCGCCGGATCGCGTCCGATATCAATCGCGGTCGGGTGAAACTGCACGAACTCGGGATCGGCGATCAACGCGCCGGCTCGCGCCGCCATGGCCAGCGCCCCACCCAACGCTTCCGGCGGATTGGTGGTCACCGCATAGAGCCCGCCGACGCCGCCCGTAGCCAACACCACCTCCGCGCCGGCGAACACGACCTCTTTCTCACACGCCACGCCGCACACGCGCCCGCTGGCGTCGCGCAGCAGCGATGTGGCGCCCACGTTCTCGGCGATTTCGATGTGCGGCGCCGCGCGCGCGGCCGCGATCAGCGCATCCATGATCGCTTTGCCGGCGAGATCGCCGGACACGCGCACCACGCGCGGCCGCGAGTGCGCCGCCTCCAGGCTTTGCGCCAACGCGCCGTCAGCCGTGCGGTCGAACGGCACGCCGAGCGCGATCAAATCCATCACCCGCGCCGGGCCTTCGTCCGCGATCAGGCGCGCGACGACGGGATCGACCAATCCCGCGCCCGCCTTCACCGTATCGTCTGCGTGCAAGTGCGGCGCGTCCTCCGGCGCCAGTGCGGCCGCTAAGCCGCCTTGCGCCCACGCCGAGGCCGACGCCAAGCCCAGCGGCGCCTGGCTCAACACTACGCAGCTCCGTGGCGCGAGTTTCAGCGCCAGAAACAGCCCCGCCAGCCCCGCGCCGACGATGAGGACGCGGGTCACTTCCCCCTCTCTCTCGCGGAGAGAGGCGCTTCGATCAGCGCAGCCGCGTAAACGTCACATCCGTGCTCGCCGCCGAGTCCAGCGCGCCGACGAGCTGATCCGCGTTTTCGCCCGCCTGCAGCAGGAAATTGTCGGGCGCGTAGCCTTCGAGCGGCTCGGCCAGTTCGCACGTGATGTTGAACACCGGCCCGTCCGCTACGCCGCTGCAAGTCTGCCGCGCGGTCAACAGCTGCGTCTCGCCGGTCATGCGGTTGATCAGCCGCTCGTTGGCCAGCAAGCGAATGTCGTAACGGTCCGGCGCTACCGCGCTTACGACCGCCACGCCGCTCATGATGACGCCGACTTGCTGCGTGCCGTACGGCGCTGTTTGGAACGCCCACGTACCTGAACGGTCCTCGTTCGTCTGCGCTTGCGCCTGCGTCGCGCACGCCGCCATCACCACAGCGGCCGCCAGCATCATTGTTCGCATGATCCACCCTTATCGCGTCATCTGCGCCGAGCCTGATGGTGGGCGAAAGGGGCGTCAATGCGGCGAACGCGTCAAACCAGTTCCACCGCGACTTCCGGCCGCCCGGTCTCGAACGCGCGCGGTTTTTCCTTCGGCAAGTCGAGCATGCGCTGGATCGCCCGCTTAGCGCGCTCGCGCACGTCTTCGGCGATGGTCACCTCGTGCTGCATATTGACCAGCGCGTCGTAAATGCCTTCCAGCGTGATGCGCTTCATGTGCGGGCAGAGATTGCAAGGCCGCACAAAGTCTACGTCCGGCGCCGCGGCGGCGACATTGTCGCTCATCGAGCACTCGGTCAGCAGCACCACTTTGCCCGGCCGTTTCTCGACTACATAATCCTGCAGCGCCGCTGTCGAACCGGCGAAATCCGCCGCCGCCATCACATCTTGCGGGCATTCGGGGTGCGCCAGCACGACGACGCCTGGATGCGCCACGCGCAATTCTTCGATATCGTCGGCGGCGTCACGGACATGGCGGCTCGTTTCCTTCGGC
>CALBSY010000157.1 GCA_937967725.1 uncultured Alphaproteobacteria bacterium
GCCGATGGCAGACGTATTTATCTCCTACGCCAGCGAAGATCGGGCCCGTGTCCGTCCGCTTGCGGAAGCGCTGCAGAGCCGCGGCTTCAATGTGTGGTGGGATCGCTCGCTCGCCGCGGGGCAGGACTACGCCGCGATCATCGAGCGCGAATTGCGCAACGCCAAAGCCGTTATCGTGGTTTGGACGCAGAGCGCAGCCCACTCGACATTCGTTCGCGACGAAGCCGGACGCGCGCGCGACGAAGGCCGTCTGGTCCCAGTGCTGCTCGATCGCGTCGATATCCCATTGGGTTTCGGCGCGTTCCAAGCCGAAGACTTCACGCGTTGGAACGGCGGCGCCAATGCGCCGCAAATGCAAATTCTCGAAGAGGCGCTGAAGGCCAAGCTCGAAGGCCGCGACGTCGATGGCGGCGCCGTGGCGCGCAAGCGCCGGCGCCTGATGGCGCGCATCCGCATTGTGTCGGTGCTCACCGTAATCGCGCTCATCGTCGCCATCGCCTGGGGTCTGAACGACATCATCCGCCCCGATCCGCCGCCGGCGGATTTGCGCGCCGAATTGCTGCGCTTGCTGGCCGAGGGCCAGCTCACGCCGGAGCAAGCGATCCAGCTTGCACAAATTCTGGAAAGCGGCGCGCTCGGCGAAACTCAAAGCGCGGCGTTGGAAGAGGCGCCGGCCGCGGCGCCCGGCATGGAAACGCGTTCGGCGGATGTGCAACTCGCCTTCGTGTCGGAGGCCGAATTCGACGAAGCCGCGCGCGAAACCTATCGCCAAGCCTTCCTGGCCGTGTCGCGGCATCCGGACGCGCAGGTCCGCCTAGCCGCCGCGCAGATGGCGCAAGACAGCACGCGTCAGGCCGCCATGCAGACGCTTTGGCGTTACGCTCAGAGTCATCCGGACGATCCGCTGACGGATGAGATTTATCTGCTCTGCGGCTCTGTTGGCGAGGCCAACGCCGATCCGCTTGGCCAGCGCGCCCTCGAAGCGGCGGCCAACATCGCGCCCCGCGACCGCTCGGTATGGCGCCTGCTTTCGCGCTCTTACGACCGCACCAATCGTAGCGACGCTGCGCGCGGCGCCGCGCTCGTGTCGGAAGCAGTCGACGCGCAAATCGAAGGGCAGGAAGCGATCGCTGAGCAGCGGCTGCAGCAAGCTTTACCCGATCTCGACGCTTCGACGGTGCGTGCGCCGGTCGTTTCCGAACTCGGCAACATCGCCGAGCGCCGCAACGACTGGACTTCGGCCAGCGCCCGATACGCCGAAGCCTATCGTCTGCGTGAGCAGACGGCGCGGCAGGCGCCTTCCGCAGGCGCGGCGATTGCGCTCGAAGCAGATGCGCAGCAATTGGTGCGTGCGTTGGATCGTTCCGGCCGGACGCGCGAAGCCTGCGAACGTTTGCGGCCGGCGGCAGAAGAGCACGACGTCGCCGCGCCGGACGAGGAACTGCTCGCACGCTGCCGGCAGGAATACCGCGTGCAATTGCGTCCCGACGTGCAGCTCTCGCCGCAAGTGCGCCAACGCACGATTGCGCCTGAGCGCACGGCGACGCCTTAGGCGCGGATGAAATGCACCTTGGCCGCGCCGTAGTCGCGCGCGTCCAGGATTTCGAATGCGGCGATGTCCGGGGTTTCATCGGCGCCGCACTCGAAAACGATTGTCGCATTAGGCGCTATCCAGCCGCCGGGCGCGAGCCGCTGCAAGGCGGCTTCGCCAAGGCCCATTCCGTAGGGCGGATCAAGAAACACCAGGTCGAATGGCTCCCCCAGCCCGGCCGGCTTCACTCCAAGATCCGTCGCATCGCGGCGGTGGATGCGGGTGGTCCCAAACAAGCCCAGCGACTCGATATTGTCCCGGATTGCTCCGCGCGCCGCCGCGTCGGTTTCCACAAACAAGGCGAAAGCTGCGCCGCGCGACATCGCCTCCAGCCCGAGTGCGCCCGAGCCTGCGAACAGATCGAGCACGCGCCGGCTCGCAATTCCCGGTGACCAGGGCGCGTGCGCCAGAATGTTGAACACAGCTTCACGCGCGCGATCGCTGGTCGGCCGCGTATCGCGCCCGGCCGGCGTAGCGAGGACGCGGCCTTTGAATTGTCCGCCGACGATGCGCATCGGGCGCTGCATGCAGCGCGAAGCGGCGGGAGGCAAGGTTTCTATCCCCGGCGGCTCTAACGGCGTTAGAATGCCGCCGAGGAGGGCGTGACATGAAATATCTGCTTCTTGCCGGCGTTTTAGCACTCGCCGCGGCCTGCGCATCGGCGCCGGCGGCGCAATCCGGCGTCGGCGCGGGGCCATCGGCGCAATCGGAAGCGCCCAACTATGAGGACGCACGCAGCACGGCTTCCGACGCTGACGTGCGCGACGCGCGCCGGGCCTACCGCGCCGCGTGCCAAACCAGCAACAATGACAATTACTGCGAGTGTATGACCGGCGGCATGGCGCAAGCGCTCACGCCGGATGATCTTGCCGTCGCCACCGCCGCGTTCACCGGCGACAGCGTCGAGGCAACGCAAGATGTGCGGGATCATGTCGCCTCCACCCGCGCGGACGTCGATAACGGCTGCGCTCAATTCCGCTAAGGGCTTCCCTCTGAGTTTGAAGGGCCATATGTCGCGCTGGGCCCGCCGTCCGGCGCTTGACCGGACGCGTGCGGTTCGCAAACAAGGTCGGCCATTGAGCGAGAGGCGGGGAAAGAGCTGACGTGGACATGGTTGTCGCAGATATCGCAGCATTTATTCAGGTTGTTTTGATCGACCTCGCCCTCGCAGGCGACAACGCCGTTGCGGTGGGGCTTGCAGCCGCCGCTCTGCCGAGCGAGCAGCAGCGTCGCGCCATCTTCTGGGGCATCGTTCTCGCGCTTGTGCTGCGCATCTTGTTTGCCGGCATCACAATCCAGCTGCTGCAGATTCCGGGCTTGCTCTTCGCCGGCGGCGCGCTGCTGTTTTGGGTCGCTTGGCGCATGTACGACGATCTGCGCCGCCACCAACCGGTGATGGTCGGCGAGCCGGCCGCAGGTGAACATTTGGCGGAGCAGGTCGCCGCCGGCGGTAAGAAGCCCAAAACATTCGCCAGCGCGTTGTTCACCATTATTTTGGCCGACGTGTCGATGTCGCTCGACAACGTGCTCGCGGTCGCAGCCGTGTCGCGCCACAACGTCTATATCATGGCCTTTGGCCTCATCCTCGCGGTTGCGCTCATGGGGGTGGCGGCGACATTTATCGCTCGCATCATCACCAAGCACCGCTGGATCGCCTGGCTCGGCATCGTCATTATCTTGTTTGCCGGCACGCGCATGATCTGGGAAGACGCGCACAACTTCTTCCCGCAATACGTCCCCGGCATTCCAAGCTTCCTCGGCGGCGGCGCGCACTAGCTCAGCGCGTTCTTGCCGAGTTGCTCCCTCAGCACCTTGCGTGGAATCTCTTCCACCGCGCCGGTTTCAAGCGCCCCGAGCTGGAACGGTCCGTAAGCAATGCGGATGAGCCGGTTCACTCTGAGCCCAAGCGCCTCCAGCACGCGGCGTACTTCGCGATTCTTGCCCTCGCTCAGCGACACCGTGATCCACGCGTTGGCCGCGCCTCCGCGTTCGAGCTTCGCGTCGATCGGTCCATAACGTATGCCATCTATCGTGATGCCGTTCTTCAGCTTGTCGAGTTCGCTCTGCTCAATGCGGCCGAAGGCGCGTGCGCGGTAGCGCCTGATCCAGCCGTTGGAGGGCAATTCCAGCCTGCGGGCGAGCGCGCCGTCATTGGTCAGCAGCAGTAAACCTTCGGAGGTCAGGTCGAGCCGGCCAACGGAGATCACGCGCGGCATGTCTTTGGGCAAGCGTTCAAACACAGTCGGGCGCCGAGCCGGATCGCGATGGGTTGTCACGAGACCGGAGGGTTTATGGAAGCGCCACAGCCGCGTCGGTTCTGCCGCGCCAATCACGCGGCCATCGACGCTGATCTTGTCCCGTTCGGTCACCTTCACCGCGGGCGTGTCGAGACGCTTGCCGTTGAGCTTCACCCGGCCTTCGGCGATCAGCTTTTCGGCGTCGCGGCGCGAACAGATTCCGGCGCGAGCCAGGAACTTGGCCACGCGTTCGCCTTCTGCGTTAGAAGGGGGAGAGGAAGGAGCGCTCATGTTCGCCGTGATCTATCGCTGGCAGGTGGTACCAGGGCTTGAGGCGCAATTCGAGCAGGGTTGGAAGCGCGGCACCGAGCGGATTGCCGCGGAATTCGGCGGCTGGGGCTCACGCCTGCACCGGGGCGAGGGCGGCAGCTACGTCGCCTACGCGCAATGGCCGGACAGAGCCACTTGGGAGAAGGCTATGGAAAGCCGGATGCGCCACTCCGATGACGAGGCCCGGCGCATGTATCGCGAAGCGATCGTGCCGGACACGTTCGAAACGCTGTTCGCCGGCCCGGTCGCAGCGGATTTGCTGGAGCTCAGGCGGGGATGAGCGATGAGGCGCATATGGCGCGTGCGCTGGCGTTGGCGGCGGCGGCAGGCGGCGCGGGCGAAGCGCCGGTCGGATGCGTCGTCGTCGACGGCGCGGGCCAGATCATCGCCGAAGGCGCCAACCAGCCCATCGCCGCGCACGATCCAACGGCGCACGCTGAGATCGTTGCGCTGCGCCAGGCCGCGGCCGCGATCGGAAACTACCGGCTCAAACCCGGCCTCACGCTCTATGTCACCTTAGAGCCATGCGCCATGTGCGCCGGCGCCATCAGCCACGCCCGCATTGCACGGCTTGTGTATGGCGCGAGCGACCCGAAGGGTGGCGGCGTCGCGCACGGGGCGCGCGCGCTGGACCAAACGACTGGTGAGTGGGGACGGGCGGCGACTAGCGGCGGGCTGGCGGACGCGGCGGCCGAATTACTCAGAGAATTCTTCAAGGCGCGCCGTTAGGTTCGCGACATGACTCTTCCCGAGACCCAGACGCTCTATTTCGAAGATCTCTCCGTCGGCATGCGCGAGAGCTACACCAAAATAGTGAAGGCCTCCGATGTCGTCGGCTTCGCCGAGATCAGCGGCGACCGCAATCCGATCCATCTGTCCGAGCACTTCGCGGCGAAAACGCCATTCGGCGGGCGCATCGCGCACGGGCTCTACACGGCGAGCCTCATCTCCGCTGTGATCGGCACCCGCTTGCCGGGCCCCGGAGCGATCTACATCTCGCAAACGCTGCGTTTCCTCGCGCCGGTGCGCATCGGCGACACGGTCGAAGCCAGTGTCGAGATTGTCGAACTCAGCGAGAAGGGGCGGCGCGGCAAGCTCAAGTGCGAGTGCCGTGTGGGCGATACGGCGGTGTTGGAGGGCGAAGCGGAGGTCAAGGTTCCGGCGCGGCCTACGGAGAGCGTGTAAGCGCGGTGCGCGCGTCGATCACATCCTGTTTCATTTGCCGCTTCATCGCATCGATATCGGCGAACTTTTCCTCGTCACGGAGAAATGCCACCAGTTCGACCTCTATGTGTTTGCCGTAAAGATCGCCGCTGAAATCCAGCAAGTGTGCTTCGAGCAGCGGTTCTGGCAAAGCGCCCACAGTCGGATTGACACCCGCGTTCGCCACGCCCGGGAGCAGCGCGCCGTCGCCGAGATCGACACGCACCGCATAAACACCAAGCCGCGGACGCACATATTCTCCCAGCGCTATGTTCGCGGTCGGAAACCCGAGATCGCGCCCGCGCGCGAAACCTTGCCTCACTTCGCCTTCGATCGCCCACGGACGGCCCAGCATGGCGGTTGCTTCGTCCATTTTGCCGGCGGCAATGGCTTCACGGATGGCGGTGGACGAAATCTTCGCCGCTCCGTCTTTCACCGGCTCCACCGCCTCTACTGTGAAGCCGAGTTCATCGCCAAGCGCGGCCAAGCTGGCCGCATCGCCCATGCGCCCGCGTCCGAAGCGAAAATCGGCGCCGACGCTGACGTGCGCCGCGCCCAGGCAATCGCGCAGCACGCGTTCGGTGAATTCGCGGTCGGTGGATTGCGACAACGCTGCGTCGAAACCGATCTCGAACACCTCGGACGCGCCCGCTAGAGCGAGCGATCGCGCCCTCTGCCGCGGCGTTTGCAAGCGGAATGGCGCCGCGTCGGGCTGAAAGAAACGGCGCGGGTGCGGTTCGAATACCGCCGCGCCGAGCGCGATGCCGCGCGCGTCGGCGATTGCGCGGGCCGAGTCGACCACCGCCAGGTGTCCCACATGCACGCCGTCGAAATTGCCCAGTGCGAGCGCCGCGCCGCGCGCGTCTTCGGGAACCGTCGTGTTGGGGCCGAGCGCTTCCATAGGTTCACAAAGTCTTTCGTTCTTCGGCCAAGTGCTGTCCAGTCTGTTGCCAAAGCGTTGCGTCCGGAGCTTCGGCGTGCGCGCCGTTCATACATGCTTAAGCGCTGTTTTACCGAAAATTCCGAGCTGTTTGTTATTCGTATCCATCACAACACGGCGCAACGAACGCCGGTATGTCTCGCCGCCGGGCTGTACGCACCCCTGTCCGGCGGCGCGACATCCCGCTTCGCCCAAGCGCCGGCGGGTATGCGGGAGCTTGCGATATGACGGCCGTGTCGATGTCAATGCCGATCCTGATCGTGGATGACTACAACACCATGATCCGGATTTTGCGCAACCTCCTGCGCCAACTGGGCTTCACCAACATCGACGAAGCCAATGACGGCGGCGCGGCGCTCGCCAAAATGCGCGCCAAGGAATACGCGCTGGTCATTTCCGACACGGTGATGTCGCCGATGACAGGCTTCGAATTGCTGCAAAGGGCGCGCGCCGAGGAGCGCACCAGCAAAACGCCGTTCGTGATGCTCGCCAATGACGCCGACGAAGCTGCGGCCGCTGAGAACGGCGCGTCCACCTACATCGTCAAACCGTTCAACGCGCTGTCGCTCAAGTCGACGCTGATGCCGGTGATCGGCGCGTTCTAACGTCCCTGCGCTTCGCGCGCGGCGCGGAACTCGCTCGTCTCGCCCCAAACCGGCCACTCTTCGCCATCCGCCAAACGGCGCCCGACCGCGTACAGCAATTCCAAATCCATGGTCGCGCCGGTGAGATCCCAGTCCGGTGTGATTTCATCATCGGGCTTATGGTAGCGGTTGGCGACGTACGCTTCCGATAGCGCGCGCCCGCGCTCGCGGCCGCCATCAACCAAATCGGTGCCGCTCCCGGCGTAAAGAACCGGCACGCCGATCTTAGCCAGGTTGAAGTGGTCGGAACGGTAGAAGCTGCCGCGCTCGGGAAAGGCCTCCGGATTGACGGCGCGATTCTGCGTTTGTGCGGCTTCGGTCAGCATCTGATCGAGATTGGATTGGCCATAACCGACCACCATCATCTCGCGAGAGGGGCCGACGATGGAGAGGCCATCCATATTGATCATCGCCACCGTATTGCGCGGCTCGAACGTTGGGTGCAGCGCGTAGTGCTCGGAACCGAGCAGGCCGGACTCTTCTGCAGTGAACGCCAAAAACGCCACACTGCGCTCGGGCGGGCCGTCCGCTTGGTATCGGCGCGCCAGTTCGATCAATCCAGCGACTCCGGTCGCGTTATCGAGCGCGCCGTTGCAGATGTCATCGCCATCGACCGGCGTGCAGCGGCCAAGATGATCCCAGTGCGCGCCATAGAGAATAGCTTCGTTGGGCCGGTCCCGCCCCGGCAGCACGCCGATCACGTTGCGCGACATATGGGTTTCGATCGTCGTCTCCAGCGTGATTGACGCAGTCTGGTTGAGCGGCACGGGCGTGAAACCGCGGTTTTGCGCGCGCGCGCGCTCGGCGTCGAAATCGAGCCCCGCATTGGCGAACAGCGTCCGCGCCACGTCGTTTGTAATCCCGCCTTCGACGGCGAAGCGACCGGCGCCGTGATCGGCGCGCGCGAGGGAGAGCTGCGGGCCGGTACAGGACGATTAGACCACCGCCCACGGATAAGCCGCGGCGGCGGTCTCATGTACGATCAGCACGCCCGCCGCGCCCTGGCGCGCGGCTTCTTCATACTTGTAGGTCCAGCGCCCGTAATAGGTCATGCGCCGGCCGCCAAAGCCGCGATCGTCGCCGGTGTCGAAATCTGGATCGTTGACCAGCACGACCACGATCTTGCCGCGCACATCGACGCCTTCGTAATCGTTCCAGTCGTTTTCGGGCGCGTTGACGCCATAACCGACAAACACGAGTTCGGCGTTCTCAAGGCTGATGCGCGGTTCGTTCTGGCGCTTGGTCCATGCCACGAAATCGCTGCCGTACGCATAGGTGTTTGCGCCCAGCGTGAGCGTTGGATTGTTGGTTACTTCCGCCGTTGCGAGCGGCACTTCCTGAATCCAACTGCCGTTTACGCCGGGCTGCAGTCCGGCGCGGTAGAACTGATCGGAAATGTACTGAACCGTGAGTTCCTCGCCGCGTGTGCCCGGGGAGCGGCCTTCGAACTCGTCCGAGGCTAGGACTTCCACGTGTGATAGCAGCGCCGCCGGCGACAGTGGTTCATGTGCATCCTCCGCCGGCGGCGTGGCGCAAGCGCCGAGCAGCGCCGCGGCTGCGACCCAACCCCATTTCATCAGCGTCCTCCGATCTTATCAGATCGGTTTAGCGCTGCCGGGCTGGGGATCAACCTCAGATCGCGGTTTGGCCGCCGTCGATGACGAAAGTCTGGCCGGTGGTGAAGGCGCCGGCCTTCGATGCGAGGAACACCGCCATCCCGGCGATTTCGTCGGGCTGGCCAATGCGCTTGAGACACGAGTGTTCGGTATAGCTTTTGAGGATCTGCGGATTGTCCCAAAGCGCCTTGGCGAAATCGGTTTGCACCAGGCCGGGCGCGATGGTGTTCACGCGCACGTTGTCGGCGCCGAACTCGTAGGCCAGATTGCGCGCGAGCTGCATGTCGGCGGATTTCGAAATCGCGTAGGCGCCCAGCACAGCGGAGCCTTTCAAGCCGCCGATCGAGGAAATCAGGATGACCGCGCCGTCTTTCCGCTCGCGCATTTCGGGCGCGACCATGTTAATCAGCCAATGGTTGGAAACGATGTTGTTCTGCAGGATTTTGAGGAATTGCTCGTCGGCCATGTTGCTCATCGGCCCGAAATAAGGATTCGAGGCCGCGTTGCAGACGAGAATATCGACCTGCCCGAAGGCGCGGTGGGTTTCGTCCACCAAGTTTTGCAGCGCTTCCTTGGCGGCGATGTTGGCGGGGATCGCGATAGCGGCCTTGCGTCCGACGGCGTCGTTGATCTCGGCTGCGGCGGCTTCGCACACATCCGCTTTGCGTGAGGAGATCACCACATTGGCGCCGTGCTCGGCCATGCGGTGCGCGATAGCCTTGCCGATGCCGCGCGAGGAGCCGGTAATGATGGCGCTCTTGCCAGTCAGATCGAACAAATTGGCCATCGTAGCGCTCCCTGTTATGTGAGCGTTACTCTAGGCGCGCAGGAGCGGGCGGGTCCAGGCTGACGTGGGAGGAAGCAATGCGGCGCTGGCTGGGATTGGGCATCGTGTTGGCGCTGGCGGCGTGCGAGCCGGCGGATCCGCTGGCCCGCGACCGCGCGGCCTGCGCGGAGGCCGGACGCGCCTCGGACGAACGCGTCGCAGCGTGCACGCGGCTGATCGAAAGCGGCGAGCTTGACGATGCGGCGCGGGCGGAGATGCAAGCGCTGCGCGGGGACGCGCACCACAGCGCTGACGCTGTGACGCCGGCCTTGCGCGACTACGAGGCGGCGCTGCGCCTCAACGAAAACAACGCGCGCGCGTTGCAGGGGCGGGCCGGCATCTTGCTGGCCAGCGGGCAGCTCGACGCGGCGGAGCTGTTGCTGGATCGGCTCATTGCGTCCGGCGAGGCATCGGGCGACGCTATGCGGATGCGAGGGGACATTGCCTTGCAGCGCGCCGCCTATACCGATGCGATCGAACATTACGACGACGCGTTGGCAGCCGATGGCCGCCTGGCGCTCGCCTATGCGCATCGCGCCCGCGCCAAGGAGCGGCTGCGCGACGTGGAAGGCGCACGCACCGATTATACCGAGGCGATCCGCATCGACGGCGCGCTGGCCGAAGCACGAGCGGGCCGTTGCTGGTTGAACGTCATGCATGAAGGCGACATCGCAACGATGCGGAGGCGGCGGTGGCAGCTGACCCGCAGAACGTGCAGGCGCAGCTGTGCCGCGGCGTGCTGCAATTGCGCGGAGAAGAATGGCAGAACGCGCAAACCTCGTTTGAAGCGGCGTTGGCGCTGGAGCCTGGCAATCCGACGGCGTTGTTCGGGCGCGGCGTCGCTCGTCGCCGCGGCGGCGACCGCGACGGGCGCGAGGACATGAACCAAGCGCGCGATTTCGATCGTCACATCGGCGAAGCGTTCGACGATTGGGGCGTACGTACGTACTAGGCGAGCGTTTGCATCACATAATGGGCGCGCACGCCGGACTCTTTCAGCGCCGCGCCGACCTTCGCTGTATCGAGCGCGCCATCCGACCACAGCGACTCGCCGTGCATGCCAGACGCGATGAACACGCAGTCGAGACCTTGCGCATTGGCGCCGGCGATGTCGGTGGGCAGGCCATCGCCGATCGCGAGAATGCGTGAGCGGTCGATTGTCGGCGCCAGCTCTTTGTAAGCCAGATCGTAGATCGGCGCGTGCGGCTTGCCGGACATGACGACGCGGCCGCCCATAGCTTCGTAGTCGCGCGCGATGGCGCCGGCGCACCAGATCATGCGATCGCCGAACTGCACGACAATATCCGGATTGGCGCAGAGCATTTCGAGATCGCGGGTTCTGGCTTCGCGCAGCAGAGCGGCGTAATCCGCAGGCGTCTCGTCATCGCGCTCCCGCCCGGAAATGCCGATGAAGCGCGCCT
>CALBSY010000158.1 GCA_937967725.1 uncultured Alphaproteobacteria bacterium
CGGCGGCGAAGGGGCGTACTATGTCTTTTTGCGCCGCGCCGGGCTTGGCCAAACATCGTAAGCGCCACTCAAGCTTAGCGAAAGATTTACGCTAAGAGTGGCGATCGCGCGCGTCCTGCGAGGACACCTTCAGATAGTCCTAACGAAATCGCCGCAGGGTTGAATGCAGTTCACGCGAACTACGGAGCAGGGGTGCAGCCCGAAGCCGGCATGGCGATGATACGGCGCCCGAAAGGGCTGTCCGCGCGCGCGGTGCTGTTTACCTGCGTTCTCCTCGTCGTTACTGCCGTCCTCTCTGCCGCGACGGTGCTGTGGGGCGCGCAGCAGGAGAGCGCTCGCCACCAGCTCACCACGACTCGCTCGCTGGCTATGCACTTGGCGCGCATTTCCGGGGACATCGTCTCCCAAGGCGACATGGAAACGCTCCGCGTCATGGTGCGCCAAACCTCGGGCCGCGCCGAAGTGCGCCGTGTCTCTATCCGTGACGCGGCTGGCAACGTGTGGGCCGAAGCCGGCGGAAGTGCTGTCGACGCCGAAGTGGTCGAACGCGTCGCCGCGGACGTCTACGCAAACCGCCAGCTCTCCTCGCTGCGGAGCTCCAACCATGGGCTGGCGCTCGGCGCTCCGATCATGCGCGACGGCGAGTTTGTGGGCGTCGCGCTGATGATGTGGGATGGCAGCGCCTATCGCTTTCAGGCGCTCACCGCGCTTGCGCCGTTCCTTCTCATTCTTGCCTGCCTGTGTCTCATCGCCTTGCCGCTCACGGCGCATGTCGTAAGGAGGACGGCGGCGCCGCTGGATCAGCTCTCGCGCTTTGCTGAGAAGATCGCCGAGAACGGCGAAGCGGCGCCGATCGAGCTGCACACCGGCGATGAGTTCGAGACCCTGGCCAATGCCTTCAACAAGATGACCAGCCGGCTCGACGCGTCGATGCGGCAAATCCAGGAGATCGCCTTCGTCGATCCGGTGACGCGTCTGCCGAACCAGGACCGGTTCACTCGGGAAGTCGACTTCTTCATTTTGCAAACGCGGGAAGAGGGATCGACCGGTGCGGTAGCGCTGTTCGAACTCCAGCGGCTCCCAAAGCTGATGCAAACTCTGGAGCCGGAAGCGGCGAGCGAGTTTCTACGCGTGGTGGCTCAGCGGCTTGGCTCCGCCACCAGCACAGTTGATCGCATCGTTCGTCTGCATCAAGCGACTGATCGCAGCGCTGTTACCGCCCGCCTCGGCGGCGTCGAGTTCGCAGTGTTCGTGCCGAACCTCAACTCTCCGGCGGACGCCGCGCGGTTCGCGCAACATCTCAATGCAGCGCTGAACCAGCCGTTCGCGTGGCGCGGCCATAAATTCTCGATTGGCTCGTGCTGTGGCGTGGCGCTGGCACCGCGCGACGGCAAGAACGCCGACGCTGTGATCCGGCACGCGCGCATGGCGCTGGGCGCTGCGCATGGAGCGCCGTCACGGCTCAAGATGTTCACCCAGTCGCTGGATCGGGAAGCTGTCGCGCGCCTCACGCTTGAACGCGAAATGCGTGGCGCAATTGAGCGTAACGAGTTCCGGGCGTACTTCCAACCGAAGATCAATCTCGCCACCGGCCGCATTGAGGCGTGCGAAGCGCTGGCCCGTTGGATTCGCCCTGATCGCACCATCGTAAGTCCCGGCCGCTTCATTCCGCTGGCGGAGGAGAACGGTCTCATCGGCCCCATCTCGGATGCGATCATGCGTGAGGCATGCTGGAAGGCGGCGGCTTGGGTGCGCGCCGGCTATCCCGCTAAAGTCGCCGTAAACGTCTCGGCACTGCAATTCCGCAACGACCGCTTCGCCGACCACGTCCTGCGCATTGTGCAGCATGCCGGCTTGCCCGCGGATCATCTGGAACTTGAGATCACCGAGTCGATGATGATGGAGAATCCCGAACGCGCGATGCGCATGATCCGGCCCTTGAAGGAAGCTGGTGTTCGGCTCGCCATAGACGATTTCGGCTGCGGGCATTCAAGCCTGGCTACATTGTCGAAGCTGCCGTTCGACGTGATCAAAGTCGACCAGCAATTTGTCCGCGCGCTGGAGGGTGGGGACAGTCAGGCGCCGGCGATCGTCGAAATGATCCTGGCGTTGGCGCGCACGCTTAACATGGAGGTCGTGGCCGAGGGCGTGGAGCGGCGCCAGGAGATGGAGTTCATGGCCACGCGCGGCTGCCACTGGGTGCAGGGTTTCCTGTTCGGCGCCGCCGTTTCGCCGCCGGAGTTCGCGGAATTGCTCCGCCGCCAAGCCGGCGAGGAGATCGAGTCCGAAGACGCGGCTTGATCGGAGGCGCCGCCTCCGCCACATCTGGCGCATGAGCGAACAACCGAATTGGCACGGGACGACGATCTTGTGCGTACGCAAGAACGGCATGGTCGTGATTGCGGGCGATGGTCAGGTTTCGGCCGGAGCGACCATTCTCAAGGGCAATGCGCGCAAGGTTCGCCCGCTAGCGAACGGCGCCGTGATCGCGGGTTTCGCCGGCGCTACCGCCGATGCGTTTGCGCTGTTCGAGCGGCTCGAGCAGAAGCTGGAGCGGTTTCCCAGTCAGCTCGCGCGCGCCTGTGTCGAACTCGCCAAGGACTGGCGCACCGACCGTGCGCTGCGCCGCCTCGACGCCATGCTGATCGTCGCCGACGCCAAGGAAACCTATCTGATCACTGGGGCAGGCGATGTGCTTGACCCGGAACATCAGGTTATCGCCGTTGGCTCCGGCGGCAACTTCGCGCTCTCGGCCGCGCGCGCTCTCTACAATCATGTTGAGGATGCCGAAGCCATCGCGCGCGAGGCGATGGGCATCGCCGCGGATATCTGTGTTTATACCAATGTAAGTC
>CALBSY010000159.1 GCA_937967725.1 uncultured Alphaproteobacteria bacterium
GAACAGGTGGCCTCGCTGGGCGCCAAGTTCGTCGCCGTCGAGGATGAAGAGTTCAGGCAGGCCGAAACCGCCGCCGGCTACGCCAAGCCGATGAGCGCCGAGTACCAGGCCAAACAGGCCGCACTCATTAGCGAACACATCGCCAAGCAGGATGTGGTGATCACGACCGCGCTTATTCCCGGCCGGCCTGCGCCGGTGCTGGTGACGGAGGCGCAGGCCAAGTCGATGCGCCCCGGTTCAGTGATCGTTGATCTCGCCGTGGCCCAAGGCGGCAATTGCCCGCTGTCGAAGCCCGATGAATTGGTGGATGCAGGCGGCGTCAAAGTCATGGGCTTCACCAATCTGCCGGCGCGGCTGCCAGCCGACGCCTCCTCGCTTTACGCGAAGAACGTTCTCGCGCTGCTGCCGCTGCTAGCCGATAAGGACAGCAAGGCCTTCGCGCCGGCTTGGGACGACGAAATTATTCAAGGCGCGATGCTTAGCCGTAACGGCGCGCTCGTGCATCCGCACTTTGCGCCACAGCAAAGCAAAGTCGGCGCGGCATGAACGACAGCGAATTCGCCCGCCGCTATTACGAAGCTTGGAATAGGCGCGACGTCGACGCGATCATGGCGCTCTATCACGAGGACATAGAGTTCTCCTCGCCCTACATCGCAGCGCTCGGCTTCGCGCCGGACGGCGTGATCGTGGGCAAGGTGATGCTGCGCGCTTATGTCGAGAAGGCGCTCAAGCGCGCGCCGGCGCTGACCTTTACGCCGGAGGCGCTCTGCGTCGGCGCGCGCGGGCATACATTGATCTATCGCAATCATCGCGGCGAGCGCACTGCCGAGGTGCATGAGATGGAAGGCGGGCTGATCGTCCGCGCCGACGCGACCTACGAAACCAGCTGAGGCTGCGCCCGGCGCTGGCGCGCGCCCCCGCATAGGGCTATCGAGACCCGCCGAAAACCGGGAGGCCCGCATGGCTCATCGTTTCGTTGCCGCTCTTCTCGCCGTCACGCTGATCGCAGCGCCCGCCGCGGCGCAGGATCCTGAAGCCAGCCAGGCGCAGGATCTCAGCAATTGTGCTGGCGCCATCGCTGCGGCTGGTGATCTCGACGTCGTGGCCTATCCGCGTGGCGCCAGCGGGGAGTGGAGCGAAGTGCTCGGCCGTATCCTGGCGCGTCTCAATACCGAGCCCGGCGTTGAGGGCATGACCGGGCGCTACGCCGCCAGCGCCGCGAAGGACTTCTGGCGCGAACAGCCGCGCGCCGAGCGTGAAGCCGCCGCGAACGCCTGCCGCGACCGTTTCGGAAGCTGATCGCATCTTCCGGCGCAACGACCCAGGCCGCTGTTGACCCGGCGGGGCTTCCCCCGCTTAAGTTCGCGCGCGTTTGAGTCCTGAGGCGCCCATGGAAGCGGTTGATCCCTTTGTTTTCTATCTCGCCATCTTCGTCCTGGCGATTTTCGTCGGCTATTACGTCGTCTGGTCGGTGACGCCGGCGCTGCACACGCCGCTGATGGCCGTCACCAACGCGATCTCATCCGTCATCATCGTCGGCGCATTGATTGCCGCCGCTGCGAGCGCAGGTGCTGAAGGCGGTTGGATCGCCAAGGGCGCCGGCGGCCTCGCCGCTGGGCTAGCCGCCGTCAACATCTTCGGCGGTTTCCTCGTCACCCAGCGCATGCTCGCGATGTACAAAAAGAAAGAGAAGAAGTGACGCGATGACGGCTGCGGACTGGCGCGCGCTGATCGAGGCTCATCTCGATAGCCGCCTCTCCGCGGAGGCGTTCATGCGCCGCTTCATTGACGCCTGGCGCGCTGCACGCGGCGCGGTCCCGCCCGCCGTCGCGCGGCTCCAGCCCGTAGTAGAAGCGTTCGAAGCGCAGGTGAACGACGCGCGCGAAGAGGGCGCGGCCAACGACGATGAGTTGCGCCAAGCCGCGCAGCGCGCGCTGATCGATCTGGACGATGAGCCGGCGGTCGCGCCGCACACATTCGACCGCACCCGCGCCCGTGAGGAGATGCGCCGCTTCCAGATGCACATGACCGGCTGCGCCGGCGCCGGCTGCGTCATCGCGGTGGTCTGGGTCGCGCTTTGCGTGCTGCAGATATACTTTGTCAGCGAGTGGATTCAGCAGGCGTTCGGCTGGGGCGCATGGCCGTCCGCGGTCGTCGGTTTCTTCCTCGCTTTCGTGCCGGTGGTCGGCAACGTGCTCGCCTTCTTCGGCGCGACGCAGGAGGGCTGGCCGATGTGGCTGGCCGCGATTGTTTTCTTCGCCGCACCGGCGGCGACTATGATTTCGGGTTGGACACGCTGGCGCCGCTACGGGCGATAAGGGGCATTCATGAACGCTGATTTCGCAGCACTGCTTTATCTCGTTTCCGGGGTGCTGTTCATCCTGGCGCTGCGCGGCCTGTCGAGCCCTGAAACCAGCCGGCAAGGCAACATCTTCGGCATGATCGGCATGGCCATCGCCATCGCCGTTACATTGGCGCTGGTCGATCTCAACCAGACCACCATGGTGATCATCGCCGCGGCGATCGTGATCGGCGGGTCGATTGGCGCGCTGATCGCGCGCTCGATCCAGATGACGGCGATGCCGCAGCTGGTGGCGGCGTTTCACTCGCTCGTGGGCCTTGCCGCGGTCGCTGTGGCCGCGGCGGCATTTTATGCGCCGGAGAGTTTTCATATCGATGCGCCTGGCGGCGGCGTGAAAATTCAGTCGTTGATCGAGTTGTCGCTCGGCACCGCCATCGGCGCCGTCACGTTCACCGGCTCGGTGATCGCCTTCGCTAAGCTCAACGGCAATATGTCGGGCGCGCCGATCATCTTGCCGGCGCGGCATTTGATCAACATCGCCATCGGCCTCGGCATCGCCGCCCTGATTGTGATGATGGTTCAATCTGGAGGAACCGTCGCTTGGCACTTCTGGGCGGTGGCTGCGCTCTCGCTGCTGATCGGCGTGCTGCTGATCATTCCCATCGGCGGCGCGGACATGCCGGTCGTCGTCTCGATGCTCAACTCGTACTCGGGCTGGGCCGCCGCCGCGCTCGGCTTCACGCTGGAAAACGTGGCGCTGATCATCACCGGCGCGCTGGTCGGTTCGTCCGGCGCGATCCTCAGCTACATCATGTGCAAGGGCATGAACCGCAGCTTCATCAGCGTCATCCTGGGAGGCTTCGGCGTTGCCGACGGCGCGGCAGGGGCGGGCAAGGTCGAGACGCGCCCGGTGAAGCAAGGCAGCGCCGACGACGCCGCCTTCATCATGAAGAATGCTGGCAAGGTGATCATCGTGCCGGGTTACGGCATGGCGGTGGCGCAAGCACAGCATAGCGTGCGCGAAATGGCCGACATGCTGAAGAAGGAAGGCGTCGAAGTAAAGTACGCCATCCATCCTGTCGCTGGCCGCATGCCCGGACACATGAATGTGCTGCTGGCCGAAGCCAACGTGCCCTACGACGAAGTGTTCGAACTTGAGGACATCAACAACGAGTTCTCGCAGTGCGACGTCGCCTATGTCATCGGCGCCAATGACGTCACCAATCCAGTCGCCAAAACCGATCCGCAATCGCCGATCTTCGGCATGCCCATCCTCGATGTGGAGAAGGCCAAGACCGTGCTATTCGTAAAGCGCGGCATGGGCTCGGGCTATGCCGGTGTCGAAAACGAACTTTTCTTCCGCGACAACACCATGATGCTGTTCGGCGACGCGAAGAAAATGACCGACGAGATTGTGAAGGGGCTTTAGGCGCGTGAGTGCGTCCTCCATGCTATGGCGCGACATCTCGCGGCGCGCCGCCATCACGTTCCAGTTCGGTGTGGTTGGTCCCGCCGTTGGCGGGCTCGCCGTGGGCGTCGTATTCGCAGCTGCAGCGCTGTGGAGCGGCGGCGCCGCGCAAGCGCTGCTCGGCGCGCTGCCGCTGTTTCTCGTGTTCGGCTATCTTTTTGGAACAGGGCCAGCGGTGATGGCGGGCTTGGCTTATGCAATGGCGCCGGCCCCGCTGCAGCGGATCGCGCTCGGCCCGTTCTATGGCATTTTTTCCGTGGTTCTGTTCTATCTGTTGTTCGGCCGTGTGATTGGGGCGCCGCAGGAATTCGGGAGCAGCGTCTTAGTGATCGGAGCCGGCGCGGTCGCGGCGACAGCATGCGCCGCCATCGTGAGAGTGAGCCGCCTGGAAAGCGTTCGTCAGCCGGAGGGATGAGTCGTGGCCAAACAAGCCGTGCCGAAAAAGACCGTGAAAAAGGCCGAGCTTAAGACGCAGAAGAACAAAGCCTCGGTAGCCGATTTCATCGCCGCCGTCGCGGATGAAACGCGGCGCAGGGACGCTAAGGCGGTCGACAAAATGCTGCGGGAAGTCACCGGCGCGAAGCCCGCTATGTGGGGGTCGGCGATCGTCGGCTATGGCGCGTACGACTACACCAACACTTTGGGCGCAGCGACGTGGCCCAAGATCGGTTTCTCTCCGCGCAAGCAGAACCTGGTTCTCTACATTATGCCCGGTTTCGAGAAGTACGACGCGCTGCTGAAAAAGCTCGGCAAGTACAAGACCGGAAAGTCCTGCCTCTACATCAACAAGCTGGCCGATGTGGATCAGAAGGTATTGCGCGAAATCGCCGTGCAATCCTGGAAGCGAATGACCGCAAAGTACGGCTGAACCAAAGAAAAGGGGAGCGGCGAACCGCTCCCCTTGATCGCTTGTAGCGAAGTCTTCGGCTACCAGACTGTGACACGCTCTTCCGGCGGCAGATAGAGATCGTCCCCGGGCTGCACGTCGAACGCCGCGTACCACGCATCCATGTTCCGCACTGTGCCGTTGCAACGATAGATGCCCGGCGAGTGCGGCCCGTTCAGCACTTGGTTTCGCATCGCCTCATCGCGCATCAGCGTGCGCCACACCTGCGCCCAGCCCAGGAAGAAGCGCTGGTCGCCGGTGACGCCGTCGAGCACAGGGGCGTCAGCGCCGCCGCGCGAGATCGTGTAGGCGTGATAGGCGACTTGCAGGCCGCCATTGTCGCCAATGTTCTCGCCGAGCGTGAGACGGCCGTTGAGGTTGAGGCCCGGCAGCGGTTCGAACTGCTCGTACTGCGCAGCCAGCCGTCCCGTAACTTCCTCGAAGCGGCGCACGTCGTCTGCGTTCCACCAGTCGCGCAGCACGCCCTGCGCGTCCGATTTGGCGCCCTGGTCGTCGAAGCCATGACCCATTTCGTGGCCGATTACGCCGCCGATGGCGCCGTAATTCACAGCTGGGTCGGCGTTTGGGTCGAAGAAGGGTGGTTGCAGAATCGCGGCCGGAAACACGATCTCGTTGAACACCGGATTGTAATAGGCGTTCACCGTCTGCGGCGTCATGAACCACTCGTCCTTGTCGGTTGGGCGGTCGAGGCGCGCGAGATCGAAGTTCCAGTCAAAGACCTGCTGGCGCTTGTTGTTGCCGTACGCGTCGCCGTTGCTGACTTGCAGGCCGGAATAGTCTCGCCACTGATCCGGATAGCCAATCTTCGGACGGAACGTGGCCAGCTTCTCGCGTGCCGCCACTTTCGTCTCGGCCGACATCCAGCTCAGCTGATCGATACGCTGCCCGTAGGCGGTGCGCATGTTCTCGACCAGTTCGAGCATTTGCGCTTTGGCCGCCGGCGGGAAGTGCCGTTGGACATAAACTTGGCCAACGGCTTCGCCCAACGCGCCGTTGACGGCGGTCACCGCGCGCTTCCAGCGCTCGCGCTGCTCGGGCTGACCGTTCAGCGTGCGGCCGTAGAAATCGAAGAATTCGTCATCGACAGCGCGCGGCAGCACGGCGGAATTGCCGCGCAGCAGGTGATAGGAGAGGTAGGATTTCCAGGTCGACACCGGCGTCGCCATGAACAGTTCCGCGAGCGGACCCATGGCTGAGAGTTCGGCTATGACGACTTCCTGCACATCGCCCATGCCGCCCGCTTCAAACGCCGCGTCCCACGGGAAGTTCGGCGCAATGGCGCGGACTTCGGCGCGCGTCTTGAGATTATAGGTGCGGTCGCGGTCGCGCCGGTCGGCGCGCGGCCAATGCCGTTCGGCAATCTGTGTTTCCAGCGCCATCACCGCTTGTGCGCGCTGGGCGGCGTTGTCCAGGCCCGCTAGCGCCAGCGAGCGTTCGATGTGCGCCACATAGGCGGCGCGCAGGTTGGGGAAGTCGCCGTCGGTGCGGCGGTAGAATTCGCGCTCGGGCATACCAAGGCCCGCGTGCGTCATATTGGTGATGTAGCGGTCGGGATTGCGCTCATCCAGGCCGACGAAAACAGCGATCGGTGAGTTCACCGCCACGCCCGGCGTTGCGATCAGTCGGATGGTGTCTTCGTGCGTGTTCAACGCGGCAATCGCATCCAGCTCCGGCTGTACGGGCGCCATGCCGCGCGCGTCGATAGCGTCTTGGTTCAGGAACGAATTGTAGAAGTCCGCGATCTTCTGCTGGTTCGAGCCGGGCGCGCCGCCGGCCATCGCGATCTCTTCGATGATTACGCGCTGATCCTCGTCGGACTTCGCGCGCAGCATGTCGAAGGTGCCCCAGCGGCTGCGGTCGGCGGGAATTTCGGTATTCGCCGCCCACGTGCCGTTGGCGTACTGAAAGAAGTCGTCGCCGGGATCGACGCTCAGATCGCGCGCGGCGAGATCGATGCCGAACGAACCAATCGCGGCGGCGCCGCGCGTGTTTGAAGATGAGGCGCCGGTTCCAGTGGCGCAGCCCGCCAACAGGGCCAGCGACGACGCGCCCACCGCGCGGCGTGTTAG
>CALBSY010000160.1 GCA_937967725.1 uncultured Alphaproteobacteria bacterium
TCCGCGCGGCGCGCGAGATGGGGCTCGCCGCGTTTGCGTCGATGCAGCTTATGCTGGGATGCGGCGTGCTGGCGGCGTTCGTACACGGCCCGCTAGCGTTCATCTTGCTCATCGCGGCGCTCTCGCCTTATGATTTGCTCGGCACAGCCGACTTTATCCTTGCGCTTTGTGGATATTGCGTCGCCATGTTCGCGGCGCTGACGGCGTGCGCCCTCTCCAATCAATTGGGGCACGCGCGCGCGGCGCCGACGATGCCGTTCTATTGGCCGCTTTCATCGCTCGCGGCCTATAGAGCGCTGTTCGAGCTTATTTTTCGGCCGCATCATTGGGCCAAAACCAAGCATGGCGTTTCGCGCCGAGACCGGTATTCTTTCCCGGCGCCCGCGAAACGCCATGTTTCGGCGCCAGTGCTGGCGATGCGAGGGCGCGCCTGATTGGATAGCTGGGGACAGCACACATGCGCACACTCTTTGGCGGCCTCGCGGCCGCATTCGCCTTTCTTTTCATCTCAGCAGCGCCGGCGGCGGCGGAATCGATCGAGTGCCCGCTGAGCCAAGCGCGCCGCACCATCACCAACGATCTACCTGGCGGCTGGTGGACGACGCCGATCGTCAATTCTCTCTCCAGTACGCGCGTGCAGGACATCGGCGGCGAGCCAGCTTTGATGTGCATCTACGGCGCATCCGGCTCCGTGCAGCGCAACGCGCCCGCAAATCATACCTGCACCGCCCGCGCAGGCGGCTTCGATTGCACGCCGCGTATCCGCGTCATTCCCGTCCCGCTGCCGACGCCGTCGCCAACGCCGGTGACGCATTCCACCGGCCCGCTCTCGGTGCCGCAGACCTATGTGTTCGATCTCGACGCGGGAACCGTCGGCGGATCGGGCGACATCTGGTTCGAAGCCGATACGGCCACGCAGCTCTACCTCACACCGCGCGGCGGGGCGCAGATGGCGGTCGGCGATCGCTCCAATCGCGGCTTCGCCGGCTGTTCTGCGGCGAGCTTCTCCAGCAATCGCGTGCCCCTGGCTTCAGTGCCGGTCGGTTCATACGTGTGCGTGCGCACCGATGAAGGCCGCATCAGCCAATTCCGGATGAATGCGATCTCGGGCGGCAGCCCACGCACGCTGACGCTGGGCTACACCACCTGGCGCTGACGTCTAGCGAAGCGATGCGAGCAAGTCTCGCATCGCTTCTACGTCAGCCTCATTCTGATTCCATGACACAACGAGCCGTGCTTCGCCTGCGCCCTCCGGGCCCCAGTCGTAAAACTCCGCGCCAGCCGCGCGCAGTTTCGCCAGCGCCGCCACGCCTGGCTTGATGAACACCTGATTTGTTTCGACCGTTGTAGAAACGTGCGCGGCCGCCGCTTCGCCCAGGCGCTTGGCCAGCTCATTGGCGCGCCGCGCCAGTCTCAACCACAGCCCGTCCTCCAGATAAGCCAGCAATTGCGCCGCCGGATAACGGCCCTTGCAGAAGAGATGGCCGCCGCGCTTGCGCCGGCGCGCGATCTCTTCGGCGCGAGAGAGGTCGAAACAGACGATCGCCTCCGCCGCCAAGGCGCCGTTCTTGGTTGCGCCGAACGACAAGAGGTCGACCCCGCCCTTCCAGCTCAGCTCCGCCGGCGTACAGCCCAACGATGCAACCGCGTTAGCGAAGCGAGCGCCGTCCATGTGGAATCCGATGCCGGCGGCGCGCGCGACTTCGCCGAGCTCGGCGATTTCAGCCGGCGTATAGACCGCCCCTCGCTCAGTGGCCTGTGATACCGAGAACACCGATGGCTGCACCGAGTGAATGCCGCGCGCATTGCGGGCGATCGCTTCCACGAGCCCTTTCGGCGTGATCTTGGCGTCCGCGCCGTCGATCACCTCCTGTTTTGCGCCTCCGTGTTTAACCTCCGGAGCCCCGCACTCCTCACACTCGATCTGCGCTTCGCGGTGACAGAGAATCGAACCCCAAGGCGGCGCGATGCTAGCCAGCGCTATCGCGTTCGCGGCCGTTCCGCTGGCGACCGTAAACACCCGCACCTCACGCTCGAAGAGCGCGCTGAAGCGTTCGTCGAGCTGCTTCGACCAAGGGTCCTCGCCATAAGCGGCGGCAGGCTGATCATTCACCGCCGTCAATGCTGCGAGAATCTCTGGCGCGGCTGACGCCGTGTTGTCGGAGCGAAAGTTCATACACTCTTACCTCGATCAGCGCGTATCAAGCATCTGTTCACGCTTCTCCGACAATCGGATCGCAAAACCTGTCCAAATAAAGCACAGATTGCCGCCGTGCGAACGCTTGTTTTACGGAGCGCCGATAGCCTTACCGCGAAATTAGTCATCGAGGTGGGCGGTGCAATACTTCATCAACCATGCGGCGATCGAACGCGTCGCGGCGGAGGCGCTGTCCGGCCCGCGCGCGCGCTATTATCTCTTCGGCGTGATCACGCTGATCACCGCGGCAGCCGCGGG
>CALBSY010000161.1 GCA_937967725.1 uncultured Alphaproteobacteria bacterium
GGACGCGCGGCAGGGTAACGGCCCGAGGAGTTCATGAGAATTGTTCGCAACAGGGTCCAAAATGCGCGCTCGCGCCTCAGTTTCCGAGCGCCCGCAAAGCACCTATACACGAGCCCAGAGGCCGATGTGAGAGACCAAGACCTCCAGGTATTCGAGAGCGCCGTCGCGGGCATCCGCGACGAAGGACGTTATCGCGTGTTCGCCGACATCATGCGCGAACGCGGCCGCTTTCCGCACGCGAAGCTGCGGCTGGAGGACGGCTCGCACCGCGACATCGTCGTGTGGTGCTCGAACGATTATCTGGGTCAGGCGCAAAGTCCGGAGGTGCTGGACGCGGCGCATGCGGCGCTGGACGAGGTCGGCGCTGGCGCCGGCGGCACCCGCAACATCTCCGGCACTACCAGCTATCACGTCGATTTGGAGCGTGAACTGGCGGCCCTGCACGGCAAGGAAGCGGCACTGCTGTTCACGTCCGGCTATGTGTCGAACGACGCTACGCTGTCGACGCTGGCGAAGCTGTTTCCCGATCTCTGGATTTTTTCCGACGCGCAGAACCACGCCTCGATGATCGAAGGCATCCGGCGCGCTAAGTGCCAGAAGCGCATCTTCCGCCACAACGATGTGCAGCACCTGGAATCGCTGATTAACGAAGCGCCGGCCAACGCGCCGAAGCTGATCGCGTTCGAAAGCGTCTATTCGATGGACGGCGATACTGCGCCGATCGAACAGATTTGTGACCTCGCCGAAGCTTACGGCGCGATGACCTATCTCGACGAAGTGCATGGCGTCGGCCTGTACGGCCCGACCGGCGGCGGCGTCGCCGAGCGCGACGGCGTGATGCATCGGGTTGATTTCATTGAAGGCACGCTGGCGAAGGCGTTTGGCACGATGGGCGGTTACGTCACCGGTCCAGCGGCGGCCATGGATGCGATTCGTTCGACCGCGTCAGGATTTATCTTCACAACCTCGCTCGCGCCCTCGATCGCGGCGGCGGCGCTGGAAAGTGTGCGCATCGTGCGCGAATGCCCCCATCTGCGCGATCGGCTGCAGGAGCGCGCGGAGCGGCTGAAAGCGTTGTTGCGCGAGGCCGGCCTGCCTGTGATGAGCGAAAGCACCACGCACATCGTGCCGGTGCTGGTAGGCGATGCGGCGCGCTGCAAGAAGATTTCCGACATCCTGCTCTACGAGCACGGCATTTACGTGCAGCCGATCAATTATCCGACCGTGCCGGTCGGCACCGAACGGCTGCGCATCACGCCCTCGCCGTTCCATGACGATGCGCTGATGGATCAGCTAATCGACGTGTTGAAAGCAGTCTGGGCCAAGTGCCCGGTGCACGTGCCGGTGTGAGCGACGAACGCGAAGTCATCTTCGAAATCACGCGCATCGGCGACATCCAGCGCGTTGCCGCTGTGGATGTGGCGACAGGCGCAGAAGTCGTGGTGCAGGCGCCCGCAAACGCGGCGATGGCGGATGTCAGAGCGCTAGCGCTGAAGAAGCTGGAGCGGATGCTTGCCGGCGAAGCGGGTGAGCCGCCAAAGCGCCCCGGGACGTTAGCCTAGTTCTCGTCTTTGCGGCGAACGCCTTTGCCGAGACCAATCTTCTTGGCGAATTCGGAGCGGCGCGCAGCATAAGATGGCGCCACCATCGGATAATCCGGCGGCAGACCCCAGCGCTTGCGATAATCGTCCGGCGACATGTTGTAGGTCGAGCGCAGATAGCGCTTGAGCATTTTGAGCTTTTTGCCGTCTTCGAGACAGATGATGTAGTCGTTGTGCACCGACTTGTTGATCGGCGCCGCCGGCTTCGGGCGTTCGGCGTTGGCGGCGTGGCTATTGCTGGTGAGGCTGGTGAGCGTGCGGTGCACCGAGCGGATCATCTCGGGCAGGTCCTCGGGCGCAACCTGGTTATTGGCGACGAAGGAGGCGACGATATCAGTCGTCATGCGCATGGCGCGCTCGCCATGCGAGCCGACGGCTTCATCCTCGTCCTGCATTCCCAAGCCTTTATCTAAATAATACAAAGCGTTTGGCGGCGGTATAGGCGAGTAAATATAGATTTTGCAAGTATATCGGTCGGCCTAGGCCATCGTGAGCTTCGATTTTCTACAGTCCTCCCGGTTAAGACGGCTGCCGCCACTGTGCTTTGCTTACACTTCTTGGGCGAACTATAGTTTCGCCGATTCCAACCAGAGCCGAGTGCCGCATGACTGAACCAGCCGCCAATTCAGCGGGCGCGCGCGACCGCTTCTTCGAAGCATCGCTGGAGCGCGCCGACCCGGACGTGAAGGCGGCGATCCACGCGGAGTTGAAGCGCCAACAGCGTCAGCTCGAACTGATTGCGTCGGAAAACATCGTTTCACGCGCGGTGCTTGAGGCGCAGGGCTCGGTGCTGACCAACAAGTACGCGGAGGGCTATCCTGGCCGGCGTTATTACGGCGGCTGCGAATTCGTCGACGAAGCCGAACGGCTGGCGATCGATCGGGCCGCGCGGCTGCACGAATGCAGATTACCCCGTGGGCAGCGGCACTCAGAGGAGAGCGCCAACCAGACGGTGTTCTTCGCGCTGATGCAGCCTGGCGACAAATTTTTGGGCATGGACCTCGCTTGCGGCGGCCACCTCACCCATGGCTCGCCGGTCAATATTTCCGGCAAATGGTTTCATCCGGTGGCGTACGGCGTGCGCGAAGACGATCATTTGATTGACTACGATCAGGTGGCTGAGATCGCGCGGCGCGAACGTCCGAAGCTGATCCTTGCAGGCGCATCGGCCTATTCGCGGCAGATCGACTTCAAACGTTTTCGTGAGATCGCGGACGAGGTCGGCGCTATCCTGATGGTGGATATGGCGCATTATGCGGGGCTGATTGCCGGCGGGGTCTATCCTTCGCCGCTGCCGCACGCCCATGTGGTGACGACGACCACGCACAAGACGCTGCGCGGGCCGCGCGGCGGCATGATCCTCGCCAACGACGAGGACATCGGCAAGAAGATCAATTCGGCGGTATTCCCTGGTCTGCAGGGCGGCCCGCTCATGCATGTGATCGCCGCCAAGGCGGTGGCGTTGGGCGAAGCGTTGCAGCCGGAGTTCAAGCTCTACGCCAAGCGCACGCTGGAGAACGCCCGCGCGTTGGCGGACCGGCTGATCGAGAACGGACTTGCCGTGGTTTCGGGCGGCACCGACAGCCATCTTATGCTGGTCGATGTCCGGCCGAAGCGCGCCACCGGCAAGGCGGCCGAACAAAGCCTCGAACGGGCGATGATCACCTGCAACAAGAACGGCATTCCGTTCGATCCTGAGAAGCCGATGGTCACATCCGGCATCCGGTTGGGCTCGCCGGCCTGCACCACGCGCGGCTTCGGCCCGGGCGAGTTCCGGCAGGTGGCGGATTTGATCTGCGAGGTGCTGGACGGGCTGCAGAAGGCCGACGGGGACAATTCGGGTACCCAAGCTGCGGTAGCCGCCAAGGTCGAAGCGCTCACGGGACGCTTCCCGATATACACTTAGGCAGGCAGCGGCGCTGATTCGGCGTCGCGCCCGGAGTCCGCCGAATGCGCTGCCCGTTTTGTCAGAACGAAGACACCCAGGTGAAGGACAGCCGCCCGACCGAAGACGGGGCGGCGATCCGCAGGCGCCGGCAGTGCGATAAATGCACGTCGCGCTTCACGACGTTCGAGCGGGTGCAGCTGCGCGATCTCACCGTGCTCAAACGGTCGGGACGGCGCGCGCCGTTCGATCGCGACAAGCTGGCGCGTTCGGTGACGATCGCGTTGCGCAAGCGGCCGATCGAGGAAGAACAGGTCGAACGCATGCTTTCGGGCATCGTGCGCCGGCTTGAGAGCCAAGGCGAAAGCGAAGTGCCGTCCGAGACCATCGGCGAGATGGTGATGGAGGCTTTGGCCCAACTCGATCCCGTCGCGTACGTCCGTTACGCCTCGGTTTATCGCGACTTCCGCGAGACGAGCGACTTCGCCGACTTTATCGAAGAGGCGGGTAAGACCAAGCGCAGCAGCAAAGGCTAAGCGCCGCCACGCGGGCCGTGCTAAGGGAAGGTATGGCCCGGCCGCGCGTCACACTGAAACTCGCCACTTCGCTCGACGGGCGTATTGGGACGGCATCGGGAGAGAGCCGCTGGATCACAGGTGAAGCAGCGCGTGCCGAAGTGCAGCGCATGCGCGCGGAAAACAGCGCGGTGATGATCGGCGCCGGGACGGCGCGGGCGGACAATCCTTCATTATTGGCGCGCACTGAGCCGCCGCCCGCGACGCAGCCGATGCGTGTGGTGGTGACGTCGCGGCTGAAACTCGCACCAGAGGGCAGGCTGTTTGAAGCGTTGAGCCAATCGCCGCTGGTCGTGTTCGGTGCGGAAGGCGCGAGCCCGGCCTATCACGCCGTATTGGAAGGCGCGGGCGCTACGATCGAGCTTGTGCCCAAGGCCGGCGACGGCGCGGATATCGGCGCGGTGGTCGAACGGCTGGGCCAACGCGGCGTCGCGTGCGTTCTTGCGGAAGGCGGCGGCAAGTTGGCGGCGGCGCTGATCGCGGCGGAGGCGGTGGACCGCGTCGAATGGTTCCGGGCGCCGCTCGTCTTGGGCGCGGAGGGCCGCCCTGCGGTAGCGGCGTTGGCGCTTGCGAACCTGGCCGATGCGCCGCGGTTCCGGCGGGTTGCGCTGCGTGAGCTTGGCCCCGACATCTGGGAAAGCTACGAGCGCGTCTCGTAAGAGGGTTCATGTTCACGGGCATTGTCACGGCGCTGGGCGAAGTGAAGGCGGCCGAGCGGCTGCCCGGACTGCTGCGCCTGATTATCGCAAGCGATTACGAAGCCGCGAGCGTCGAGATCGGCGCGTCGGTCGCGCACGATGGCTGTTGCCTCACGGTGGTTGCGAAAGAGCCGCGCCGGCCCGGCATGACGCACGTGGTGGAAGTTGCCGCAGAAAGTTTGGCGCGCACGACTCTGGGCGCGTTGCAACCGGGCGACCGAGTGAATCTCGAGCGCTCGCTTCGCGTCGGTGACGAACTGGGCGGGCACATGGTGTTAGGGCATGTCGACGGCCTGGGCGAGGTGTTGTCCGTCGCGCAAGACGGCGAGGGCTGGCGCGTGCGTATCAAGCCGCCGCAGAGTATCGCGCATCTCATTGCGCCAAAGGGTTCGGTGGCGGTGGCAGGTGTATCGCTGACCGTGAACGATGTGGATGAGCAGGGCTTCGGCGTGCTGATCATTCCGCACACGTGGAGCGTTACAACTTTGTCGAAGCTGAAGCCGGGCGATAAGGTGAACCTGGAAGCCGACATGATGGCGCGCTATGCGGCGCGGCTCTTGGCGGCGCGGAGCAATTGATGGGCGCCAAGCCGTCCCCGATCACAGAACTGAAGCGCGCGATCTCGCCGATCCCTGAGATCATCGAGGAAGCGCGCGAGGGCCGCATGTTCATCCTGGTCGATGAGGAGAACCGCGAGAACGAGGGCGACCTGGTGATCCCGGCGCAATTCGCCACACCGGCGCAGGTGAATTTCATGGCCAAGTACGGGCGCGGCCTCATCTGCCTAGCGCTGACCGCGGAGCGCACGCGGCATCTGGGCCTTGAGCCGATGGCGCCGCGCAACCAGACGCGCATGGGCACGGCGTTTACGGTGTCGATTGAAGCCAAGGAAGGCGTGTCCACCGGCATTTCGGCGGCAGACCGTGCGCGCACCATCGCGGTGGCGATCGATGCGGGCAAAGGCGCGGACGATATCGTCTCGCCCGGCCACGTGTTTCCACTGATGGCGCGTGACGGCGGAGTCCTGGTGCGGGCCGGCCACACCGAGGCGAGCGTCGACATCGCACGCGCGGCGGGGCTCAATCCATCCGCCGTGATTTGCGAGATTATGAACGACGACGGCTCGATGGCGCGCTTGCCGGAGCTGGTGGCGTTCGCGCAATTCCACAATCTCAAGATCGGCGCGATCGAAGAACTGATCGCCTACCGGCGCTTGAACGACCGCTATATCGACAAGTTGCAGGAAAGCGCGTTCGAAACGCGCACGGGCGCCGGCTTTCGCTTGGCGGTGTTCCGCAACCGGCTCGACGGTGTTGAGCACGCGGCGCTGGTGAAAGGCGAGATCAGCGCCGACAAGCCGACCCTGGTGCGCGTGCATCGGATCGATTTTGCGGCTGACGTCATGGGCGGCTATGGCGAGCGGGCGGGCCTGATCGACAAGGCGCTGGCTGAGATCGAGGCGGAGGGCGCAGGCGTACTGGTGCTGTTGCGCGACCTAGTGCCGAACGCCATCTCGCGGCGGCTCAAGGGCGAACCGCCGGAACTGGAGGCCGATGACGAATTGCGCGTGATCGGCGTCGGGTCGCAGATTCTGCGGGAACTCGGCGTCGGGCGCATGATCGTGCTGGCGAACGCGCCGCAGAAGCTGGTGGGCCTGGAAGGCTACGGGCTGAGCATCGACGGCTGGCGCGGGTTCAAGTCGTGAAGGATTCCGAGAAACCGCCCATCGCCAAGGTTCCGGGCGCGCGCCTGCTCATGGTCGTGTCGCCCTATTATCGCGCGATTACGGATCAGATGCAGCGGGGCGCGGAAGCTGCGGCCGCGGAAGCGGAGGCGACGCTCGGCGCTGCCGAGCCGGCCCGGATGCTCCAGGCGGACGGCGAGGGT
>CALBSY010000162.1 GCA_937967725.1 uncultured Alphaproteobacteria bacterium
CGCCAAGCCGCGCGCGCAAATCGCCGCGCAGGGCCCCAGCAACGAAGCCCGCTCGGCCCACAGGACTGCGGCGTCGGCGACGGCGCGCATGCGCCGCGCATCGGCCCATCCGGACCACATCTCCTTGGCTTCGCCGCCCGCCGTCATTGCCGCTCCCTGCCCGTGCGCCGACGGCACATTGCGCGCATTTGGTAAATGATCATTCACCACCCCGAACGCATCTTGTCCGCCAAGGCGGGCTGCGGCGCGGCGCGTCGAGACAAGCTTGGAGTTTTGGATGCGCGCAGCGATCGCCGGCCTGGCAGCCTTCGCGGCCTTGAATTTGGCGGGCTTCACCGCGCTTGCGGAAGCTCCGGAGGCTCAGCCTGGCGTCGTCTATTCGGAAGCGACGCCCGCCTATCGCTTCTATCCGGGCGACGAGATCGAGATCGTTGTCTTTTCGGCGCCGGAACTAAACCGCAATGTGACGGTGGGGCCCGACGGTCGTATCGCGCTGCCATTGGTCGGCGCGGTGCGCGCCGCCGACCTCACGGCCGACGAACTGCACGATGCGCTTGTCTCCGCCTATGCGGCTCAGCTCCGCATGCCCGAGCTCAGCGTCACCCCGCGCACCTATTCTTCGCGCCAGGTCTTCGTCGGCGGCGAGGTGGCGCGGCCCGGCATCTATGAGATGCCGGCGCAGATCGACGCCTTCCAGGCCGTCGCTCTGGCCGGCGGCTTCCTGCCCAGCGCGCGCCGCGGCGACGTGCTGGTGCTCTCGCGCGCCAGCGGCGAGGCGCAAGTCAGCGAAGTCGATCTTTCACCGCGCGCCATGCGCCGCGGTTTTCCGAATGCGGCGCCATTGCAGCGCTATGACGTGGTCTATGTGCCGCGTTCGCGCATCAGCCAAGTGAATCTGTTCATGCAGCAATACGTGCGCGATGCGCTGCCGGTGCAGTTCAGCTTCTACTCTGACTTGCGCGGCGACCGGAACAATTAAGGCACGCTCTCACACTCGTGATCCTGCTCTCGCGCGCGTGATTTCCTAATCGCGCGCGGCGCGCGCACGCTTCTCCCAGTCAATGCCGGGAGGGATATTATGGCGGCGGTAGCGATGCGGCGCGGCTTCAAGCTGGCCGCCGACCCGAACGTTATTCCGTTCATCGACGTACTGCTGGTGCTGCTGATCATTTTCATGGTCACGGCGCCACGGCCGACGACCGATCTGCGCGTGGACCTACCGCGGCCAGGCCTAAGTATCGCCGCGGCGATCCCACCCACGATCGTGGATGTGCGCGCGGCGCCGGAAGGATTTTCATTGCTTGTCGGGAGCGAAGAGACCAGCCTGCAAAGCCTAGGCGCGGACGCGCTAGCTCACATGTTGACGGTCGAGCCTACTTTGGAAGCGGAGGACGCACTGGAGAACGGGCGCATCTTCGTCCGCGCCGATCTCGACATCGCCTACCAAACCGTCATCACTGTGGTGGAGACGCTACAAGAGGCACGCTTCCACCGCGTCGCGATCTACGCACAGAACGCCGAGGAATAGGGCGGCGCCCGCCCTAATTCCTTAGTGGTGCTTAACCGAAAGCCACTCGCGCGCGGCGCGTTGGGCTGCCGCAATCTCGTCCTTCGACATCATGTCGGAGAGTTCGCGGCGGCAGTCCTTCGCCGCTTCCGAGCCGCGCACGGCCGCCAGGTTGAACCACATGTGCGCTTGCACCAGGTCCACCGCGCCGCCTTGGCCGGTGGAATAGATCAAGCCCAGCTTGTAAAGATTGTCGCTATCGCTTTGCTTGCGCGCAGCTGCGTGGGCCTCAGCGATTTCAGAGTCCGTAAACGCCATTCTGGCCGCTCCCTTGTGCCACTTGGGAACGTCTGGCTTTAGCCATGTCCGTTCCACCCCACTGACGTGCATTTTTCGCGCCGTCGGAGGTGGACCAATAATGTGCATAACTTGCGATAAGCTTAAGCGGCGTCAGCCTTGTTACAATTTACGCGCGGCGCATGCTTCGCTAACCGACTTCGCTGTCTGCCCGAACAAGACGCGCGCTTGCTCCGCCGCTTCTTCCGGCGTCTGTTGCGACGCTGGCTTGCTGCGCACTGCTTCACCTTTTGCTAACGCTCGGCGCACTGCGGGACGCGCGGCGATGCGGTCAACCCAGTCCTTAAGCTTTGGGAAATCATCCCAACTCTGGCCGAGCCGATGCGCGCCGCGGGTCCAGGGCCACGCCGCCATGTCGGCGATCGAGTACTCGCCAGCCAAGAACGGACGATCCGCCAGCCGCTTCTCCATCACGCCATACAGCCGATTGAGTTCATTCACGTAGCGCGCGCGGCCGTATTCGATCTTGCTTTGGTCCTCGACCAGTTTTGGTGCGTAGTTGATGAAATGGCTGGCCTGCCCCGCCATTGGCCCGAGACCGGCCATTTGCCAGATCAGCCATTGCTCCACTTCGACGCGCAAGCGTTCATCGCTTGGATAGAATTGCCCGCTCTTGCGCCCGAGATATTGAAGGATCGCGCCGGACTCGAACACCGAGATTGCGGCGCCGTCCGGCCCATCGTGATCGACGATCGCCGGCATCTTGTTGTTGGGCGAGATCGCCATGAATGCCGCGCCGAATTGCTCGCCCTTGCCGATATTCACCGGCTTAAGCGCGTAAGGCAGTCCCATCTCTTCGAGCGCAATGGCGATCTTCCAGCCGTTCGGCGAGGGCCAAAAATACACGTCTACCGGCTTTGTCATCCAGCTACCGTTCACGTGGCCAGGTCCCGACATGGTGACGCCGCCTGTCATGCGCCACCGAGAACCGTGACAAACCGCGCCATATCGCGCTGGGCGTACACGCGAGCGGCTATGCAAATCACGGCCAAGATGCGCGCAAGTATTGCAAAGAGTGAAGTCAGACAAACTCTGACGTGGGTCAGCAGCAAAGTTCCGGATTCATTCAGACACAGTTCAGTCAAGCCTCGCCACACTTGCACGTGAAGAGGGACCTTCTTTTGAGCCCAACAGGTTCAAGGGAAGCAGGAAGGAGAACCTCGCTATGAAACGCTTTGCTATTGCGGCGTTGGCAGCGGCGACCTTTGCGGCGCCGTTGGCAGTGCCGACCGACGCTGCGGCGCAACACCGTGGCGATCGACACTGGGACCGAGATCGTGACCGTGATTGGGATCGCCGCGATCGCCGCCGTGGCGACCGGTGGGACCGTGATGATCGGCGCGATCACCGTCGCGCTCATCGCCGCGCCGAACGCCGCGCCGAGCGCTGGGACAACCGCCGCTACAACGGCTACACCTATCGCGGCCGCTGGTACTACGGTCCGCCGCCCCACGCTTATCGCGACTACGCCGATTACGGCTATCGCCATTGGCGCCGCGGCGACCGCCTCCCGCGCTATTATCGCGATCACTATCGTTCGGTGGACTATCGCTACTATCGTCTGCGTCCGCCGCCGCGCGGCTACCATTATGTCCGTGACGACCGCGGCGACTTCCTTCTCGTCGGCATCGCGACCGGCGTGATCTTGGGCGTCATTCTGGCCGGCAGCTAAAGCTTACTTGCTGGACCGAAACGTCCGAACTCAATACGCGCCCCGGAGGTTCTCCCCGCCTCCGGGGCGCTTTTGCGTGCGTTAACACGCGCGCAACCAAACTGAACGACGCTTCATTCCTGAACCGAGGGGGAAGCGCCGATGCTCATGTACATCTGGTTCGCGGTGATGGTGCAGGCGTTCATGCCGGGCGGCGACCGCATCGCTTCCTTGCATGCCGGCGCCTACGAAGCGCACTTGCGCGCCGAGATTGAAAGCCCGGCGCTCATTGGCGCGGCTAGCCACGTCGCCCGCTACACACCGCTCACCGCGCGGGCGCGCTAGACGCCGAGCTTCTGCTTCAGGATCTGGTTCACGACCTGCGGGTTGGCCTTGCCGCCCGTCGCCTTCATGGTTTGACCGACCCACCAGCCGAATGCCTTCGGGTTTTTCTTCACGCCTTCGCCTTTGTCGGCGTTCGCGGCCATCAACTCATCGATCGCCTTCTCGATCGCGCCGGTATCGGTGACCTGCTTTAGGCCATCGCGCTCGACAATCACGCCGGGCGCCTCGCCGGTCTCCATCATCTTGATGAAAACGTCCTTGGCGATCTTGCCGTTGATGGTGCCGTCCTTGATTAGATCGATCAACGCCCCAAGATCGGCGGCGCTCACCGGAGACTGCGATAATTCCAGCGCCTTCTTGTTCAGCGCGCCGAACAATTCCTGCGTCACCCAGTTGGCGGCGAGTTTTGGATCGCGCCCGTTGGCCACAGTCTCGAAGTACGCCGCAGCCTCCGCATCGCCAGAGAGCACGCGCGCGTCATAGGGCGTCAGCCCATAGCTCTCGATGAACCGCTTCTTCTTGGCGTCGGGCAGTTCGGGAAGCGATGCGCGTACGCTCTCGATCCAAGCCTCATCGATCACCAGCGGCAGCAGATCGGGGTCGGGAAAATAGCGATAATCGTGCGCATCTTCCTTTGAGCGCATGGTGCGGGTTTCGCCGGTGTTCGCATCGAAGAGCCGCGTCTCTTGGTCGATCTTGCCGCCGCTCTCGAGAATCTCGATCTGCCGTCGCGACTCGAACTCGATCGCCTGCATCATGAATCGCGTCGAGTTGATGTTCTTGATCTCGCAGCGCGTGCCGAACTCAGTCCCCGGCTGACGCACCGACACGTTCACGTCCGCGCGCATGGAGCCTTCCTCCATATTGCCGTCGCACGTGCCGAGCGCGCGCAGGATCGCGCGCAGCTTGTTGAAATAGGCCGCCGCCTCTTTGCCCGAGCGCATGTCGGGCCGCGACACGATCTCCATCAACGCCACGCCCGAGCGATTGAGATCCACGAACGTCTCGCGCGGCGAAAGATCGTGGATCGATTTGCCGGCGTCCTGCTCAAGGTGCAGCCGCTCGATGCGGATGGTGATCGGCTCTTCGCCGTCAGGCTCGACCTCGATCTCGCCCTCGCCGACGATCGGATGCTGAAACTGGCTGATCTGATAGCCCTGCGGCAGATCGGGATAGAAATAGTTCTTCCGGTC
>CALBSY010000163.1 GCA_937967725.1 uncultured Alphaproteobacteria bacterium
GGTCATCGCCCCCAGCGCCAGCCCGGCCAGAAGCCCCGCCCCGGCGGCCAGGCCAACGGCCGTCACCGGATGGGTGCGGACCTGATCGGACACATACCCCACCCCTTCATCCATGCGCTCGCGCAGGTCGTTCCATTGCGCGCCGGCAAGGTCGCCCAGATCGCTGCTGAGCTTGCCCAGGTCCTTCTGCAGGGCCGAGATATCGTCCCGCACGTGCCCGGTGCGTCTGCGCATCGGCCCATTGCGGCGCTGCCGGCCTTCCAATGCTTCCGCCATAGTGTTCCTCCAAAGACTCACGGCGCGCGGAAACCCGCGCGCTTCGACACTTGGAGAACGGACTGCCGCACGCGCGGGTTCCCGCGGGCGAAATGTAATCCACAACTTTCGCGCCGTGGTAACGCGATGCGTTAGTCGCCCTTTTCCGCCTTGCGCGGCGGCTTCATGCGCCGTCGGTTGACGTGGCCTTCCGGCGCCACGTGCCCTTCTGGCGTGCGGCCGCGGAAATAGTCGCGCTGCCACCCGTGCTTCACGGCTTCGCTGTCCTTGTCGCCGAGCTTGTTGAGGAAATTGGTGCGGCTTTCGCCCCACGCTTCGTACTGCCGCTTCAGGTCCGGATCGTCGTGGATCGATTTCAGGATCGGCTGCACCGCGTCCATTTGTTCGTGCGGCACCGGCATAATGAAACAAAACGGTTCGCCTTTCTCGAACTTGATCATGCCTGGACGGGTGAAACGCCAGTTCATCGTGAACGGAAACGGCAGCCAGTAGGTCTCCACCACGCCGACCAACGGCTGAATGCCGTCCTTCAGGTGATTGGGCGGCCCTCCCGCCCACAAATCCCATCCCGCTTCAGTGCGAAAGAGATAGCCGGTGTGAAACGTCAGCACGCCGCCGGAGAAGTGCGACACCGCCCAGCGATCCAATTGCGCTTTGGTGGTGTCGCCATCCGGATCGAGCCGGATATCCTCTATGCGCGGGCCGCCGTTCCACGTCGCGGTGAAGCTCACCGGCGAGAGCAGCGCCCAGCCGGTGGTGTTGGCTACCACCAGCGGCAAGCAACGGTACGGATGCCGGTCCGAGAAGCGATCCATCCAGTCGCGATCGGGCGATCCGGGCACGAGTTCCGCCGGCTGCGGATCGACTTGATAACACGTGAGCTTCATGCGTCGTCGTCTTGTCCCTCTGCCAGTGAGCCGACCGGTCGCGGCGGCTTCAGCCGGCGGCGGTGAATATGCTCTTCCGCCGCCGCCTCCCCGCGCAGCGTCTTGCCCGCGAAATAAGTGCGTTGCCAGACTTGTTGCTGCGCGTCCTTGTCGCCGGCGCGCACGCGCGCGATGAATTCGCTGCGGCTGGTGAACCAATCGCGCACCTCGGCTTCAAGCGCGGGTTCATCGCTGAGCGCTTTGATCTCGGGCTCGCATTGGTCAATCGCCGCATGCGGCACGGGCATGATCATGCCGAACGGCTCGCCCGCCGCGAACTCGATCGTTCCCGGCGCCGTGAAGCGCCAGTTCATCGTGAACGGATACGGCAACCAGCCCGTCTCGACGATGCCCGTCAGCGGCTGCGCGCCGTGCTTCGCCCAATTCGGCGGCCCGCCCACCCATGTCGCCCAGCCCGGCTCGGTGCGGAAGAGCCAACCGGGAACGAAGGTCAGCACGCCGCGGGCGAACATCGAGGCGGCGCAATTCTTGTGCGCGTCGTTTTCGGACGCCAGCGTCACATCGCTTAGCGCGGGACCGCCGTTCCAGGTCGCGCGGAACGCCACCGGCGTCAGCAGCTCCCAGCCGGTGCAATTGGCGATGGTCAGCGGCAGGCATCGATACGCGTGCCGCTGTGAGAACTCGTCCATCCAATCGCGCTCGGGCTGCCCCGGCCGGATCTCGACCGGCTGCGCATTGACCGGGTAGCAAGTGAGCTTCATCGCTGCCACTTATAGGGCCTCATGTCCGCCCCGCCAGACCACGCGCCAATCACGGGACCCGCCACACCCGCCCAGCTCTTCGCCCTGCTCGACCGGCTCGGCGTCGCGCATGTCACCCACGAGCACCGTCCGATCTTCACGGTCGAAGAAGGCGCGGACCTCAAGGCCTGCTTGCCAGGCGGCCACTCCAAGAACTTGTTCCTCAAGGACAAAAAGGGCGCCTTCTTCCTACTCTCGGCGCTCGGCGAGACGCGCATCGAC
>CALBSY010000164.1 GCA_937967725.1 uncultured Alphaproteobacteria bacterium
CGACCGCACAATAGCGATTTGCATGATTGGAGGCCGTTCCGTGGGCGCGTTGCTCCGCGAAGCTGGCGTACAGGAAGGCGGAAACTAGATGGGTCTCCTCCGTGCACGGGAGCGCCCGATTTAGGGGGCGAGTCAGGCGCTCCAGCGCACGGAGGAGCGGCGCACCTGTATCGATTCGGGCGTCGGCAAGGTCTTCTCTTTGCTCGGGACCCTCCATCAAGCAAGGCCCGCCTGCTTGCCTCCGCCGCCCTCCATTCGCGGTGCGAGGGCGGCTCCGGCAAGCAGGCTACCGTCCCGGCTCTCTGCGCTGCGCGCGGCTCTGGTGCGTGAGCGCAAGTGCGGCTGCCACGGAGATCGGCATCGCGTAGACTTCGTTTTGCCAGATGTGGACTTGCTTTGGCGTTCGCGGCTTTAAGAGCGGCACTCGTTTGGCGATTTCCTTCGCGAGAGCGAGTTTGTTCGCCATCGGGTTGAGCCCGAGCGAGATGCGGATGTCTTTGGGTCCGTATTTGGCAACGCCGATTCCGCTGTCGATTGCATGCTCGGTTAGAAGATCGAGCAGCTCTCTCACGCGCTTCCGCTTCTTCGAGCCTGGCGCGCGATAATCCTCTATGGTGAGCGCAATCGGTCGATGCTCTTCGATGATATTGTCGATCTCGACGAGGCAGCGCGCGTTCTTGTGCCGAGTCTTCTCGCGTATCTCCTTCACGCGCCAATCCAGCAGCGTGCCGGCGGTATCGAGCACAACCAGTCCGAATCCGCGATGCACCGGCGCGATCGCGAGGATGCGATTTCGTGGGCGGCTCATACGTCAAAGAGCGTTGGCTGCGGCTCAGCGAGCTTGGCGAGGTGTCCCAAGCGCGTGGCATGCGCTTCGCTCGACAAATGCGAGAGACCATTGAGGCGCTCGCGTGCCCGCTTCGCGACGATGTTCGACACTTGCACGAAGATCGGCTCGAAGAGCGCAGCGACGGGCAAGCCCAGGATGTATTCGCACGCGAGCGCCATGCGGATGTCCGGGTCGCGAGCCAACCGCTCAAGCCGCGACACCTGTGAGTGCATGCTGAAGCCCAACAATCGGGCCATGTCCTCCTGCGTAAGGCCGAGCGCCTTGCGGAGGGTCCTTAATTGGACAGTTGAAATATCAGGCATAAAGTATGGCTCCGCGTGCGGCCGGTGACTGATAGCTGTGGCGCGCGCGGAGCCTCGCTATTGTCGCAGACCCTCGGGCCGCGATCATATGCGCGGAAATGTGCCAGCCCCGGCACGTCTATCGACGTGCCGGGGCTTGGCCGTTTTGATGGTCCGGGTGGAGGAGGGGGACATTGGGGACGAAGCGCACCGGCCAACGGCAGCGCGTGCGCAGTGCTTAAGACACGAGGCGGCGTGTCTCACACGCCGCCTGCCGTGGCCGATCCCCGTCCCCGAAGTCCCCAAAGTCTACCCGCGCGGCGGCTCGACCGGCTCAAACGTCATGTCAAGCGCTCGCCTCGGATCGAACTCGGCGACACGCTCTGCGTCGTCTTCCGTCACGCTGTATCGATCGAACAGGTACGCGAGCTTCGCTCGCTCCAACGGCGGAATGACGTACACGCCGTGGCTCTTTTGCGGGCGAAGGCCCAAGCGTTTGCGGAGGATGTTGCCGACGTATCGGGATGTCGGGGCCGTTGGCGCATCGGCCGCGAAGGCTCGGGCATAGAGGTCGGCAACGTCGCGAAGTGCGAGTGTTGAGCACTCAGAGGAGAGGTGGCGCAGGACCGCAAGCAGCTGCGCCTCAATAAGCGTACCACGCTCCTCGACGAGCATACGGTTGCGACCATGCGCGTACGCGCGTAGGGCCTCGCGTGTATCGCTGTCTTCGATATTCGCCAAGAGCGGCGCGAATACCTGATTGAGCCGGGGCTCGAGTGTGCGATCGAGAGGCTCAACCCAGGTGCCGGCCTCAGCGAAGCGATGGAAGCGGTACATGAGCAGCTTGTTGCGCAACGCCAGCGCCGCAGCGCCATGGCCCTCCGGTAGGTTGAGCGGAATATCCGAGCGAAGTGGCCGGCCATCGCTCCGTTCCGATATGAAGCGGCTTTCGAGCGCGCGGTCATCGAACTCGCCTCGCATGGCGACGATCTTCGGCCCGAAGACCTGATACGCGACCGGTCGATACTCCTTCCCGTTCACTGACTCCGACCGCAGCACAGGGAAGCCACGGACGTTTCCGTTGTTGAGGATCTTCACTAGCTGCGCGCGCTCATCGGAGAAGCGGAAGTCCGCTTCATCAAGAATCAGCGTGCCCTGAAAGCGATCAAGCAGATGGAAGAGGGGCGAGACGGTCGAAGCTCCGCCAGCGAAGATGGGCGTGCGGCAAATCGAGCCCACCACCTGCAAGAAGCGCGTCTTGCCGCTTCCGTATTCGCCATGGAGCCGCAGATACGGCAGCTCCTGAAAGCGATCATAGACCCACGTGAAGAGCACGTATTGGACGGTGAGCTTCTCAAATGTCGGATCGAGGTCGACGTACTTGTGAACGTATGCGGCAACCTCCGCGCGGAGCGTTTTCGCATCGAAATCATCCGGCCTTGCTGGAAACAGGACCACGCCGTTCTTGAGAAGCGGATTGTCACCTCGATACGGCACAAGCCGCTCGCCGGAAACGACAAGCTCATGCGTGATCCCGACCCGCTTACCGTCCCAAACAGCGAGTGCCGTCGCGCCGCTCTCTGGCATGTAGAGTGTTTCGACGAGACGACCGTCCGCGAGCGCCGCTGACACGATGTGCTTCACGCCCCGACTTGATCGTTCTGGCTGTTCCTTCTGTCCGTTCTGTGTGCCGTTGTGCATGCACAGAGCATGCGCGCAGCAAGCGCGACCGCGAAGGAGCGGAAGCGTGCCAAGCGCGGCACGTTTCCGCTCATACGCGCGCTCCCGACGATCCGTACGCTTTGAACTGGAGGCTGCGGAATAGGTCCGCAGCCGCAGTTCGGAGCACCTCAGATGTTGCGTCACATTACCTTGGAAGAGCGCGAGCAAATGCTTGCGAATGGCACGCGCTCGCGCGCGGGAGAAGACATCGATCCGTATCCGATCGTGAAGTTTTTCACGCCGGACGCAAGCGCCACGTGGCTTCTCACGGAGCTTGATCCCGAAGACCCGGACATCGCCTTTGGCCTGTGCGATCTCGGGCAGGGCTTCCCGGAGCTCGGGTCAGTGCGGCTCTCTGAGATCGACAGCGTTCGCGGTCGGATGAACCTGCCTGTAGAGCGAGACCGCTATTTCAAGGCAGACAAGCCGATCTCCAAGTACGCTGAAGAAGCGCACAAGGAAGGCATGATAATCACCTGATCTCTCTCTTTTGGCCGCGCCTGACTGCGCGGCCTCTCTTTGGCATTCACACGTGCCGCTGGCGGCACGTTTCCGCTCCTTTTGCGCAGATACACTGCGCGTACCCTGTCTCCCAGACGCACGAATTGGCGTGCGTCGCAGCAAGGAGGAGACGAGGATGTCTTCCAACGGAAAGCTCCGCGTCTACACCATCGTCGAGCGCGTGGGTGGAAGCCCGTATTGGCTTCGCCTCGGCAACGCCGTTCAACACAAGGATGGCAAGGGCTTCTCGATGACGCTCCAAGCGGTGCCGGTGTCCGGCTTAATCGTCGTACGACAGTACGATGAAGAAGCGGACCAGGTGTCCTTGGAGACCGAGAGCCACGAGCGCGCTCCCGAGTTGGTGGAGACGCAGTGAGCCTTGGGGTCAGCTACGTGCTGACCCCTTTGCTTTGGCACATTTCCGCGCCTTCGAGCGCGTCACAAGCGAGCGTATGGTCCACATCATGCAGACACCAGAGTGCACCCGGTTCGCCTTTGTCAGCAAGCTGTGCGCCCACTTACCCAAAGACCACCTCATCGCCGCGGAGGAACGCTTTGCGCAATACCTCGACGTAGTTGCTCAGATCGCAAGCCATCGATCACCTCAGGCTGGGGATAACGGATTCGACGAAACGTCGCCGGCGCCCTACGATTCGACTCCGCCAGCCCCCGTCGCATGAAAAGCTACTTCGGCTACATCCGCGTCTCGACAGCCAAGCAGGGCACTCACGGCGTTTCTCTAACCGAGCAGAAGGCCGCGATCGAGCGCTACGCATCGCGCAATGCCCTGTCGATCAGCGAATGGTTCGAGGAACGCGAGACTGCCGCGAAGCGGGGGCGGCCCGTGTTTACGCGTATGCTCGGCCTCCTTCGCAAGGGCAAAGCGACGGGCGTCATCATTCACAAGATCGATCGCTCCGCGCGCAATCTAAAGGACTGGGCGGACCTCGGCGACTTGATTGACGCTGGCGTTGACGTGCATTTTGCAGCTGACGCACTCGACCTCAATTCGAGAGGAGGGCGGCTCTCCGCTGATATCCAAGCCGTAGTTGCCGCCGACTATATCCGAAATTTGCGCGAGGAAACGCGCAAAGGTTTCTACGGCCGCTTGAAGCAAGGCCTTTATCCACTTGCTGCGCCAACCGGCTATTTGGACCGGGGCGGCGGCCAAGCAAAGGTGCACGATCCCAAGACCGCACCGTTAGTGCGCAAGGTTTTTGAGCTGTACGCCTCTGGGCGATATTCGCTTCGCACCTTGTTGCCCGAGATCAAGCGATTGGGGCTTACGAGTCGACGAGGCGGCACCCTTTCGCGAAACGGTCTCGCGAAAATGCTCCGCAATCCGTTCTACTGCGGTTTGATCCGCCTCCAGACGTCTGCCGAAATGTACCAGGGCGCACACACGCCCCTTATTTCTGTCTCGCTATTTGATCGCGTTCAGCAAGTGCTGCACGGTAAGGCGGTCCGTAAGGTGCTGCGCCACGACTTTCTGTTTCGACGCACCATCCGATGCGGCATTTGTGGGCGCACGCTCACCGGCGAACGTCAGAAGGGGCGTGTCTACTATCGGTGCCACACCAGCTCATGCGGAACGGCCATAAGAGAGGATCAGGTTGTCGCGCGGCTCCGATCGCTGTTCATGCGAGTGCAACTCACCGAGGAGGAGGGAGAAGAGGTTCGTCGCTGCCTTGACGAACACGCGAGGCTGCAAGCCGCGCACGGTGAGAGCAAACGCTCCGCGATAAATCTAAGGCTTTCAGATGCCCGATCACGCTTGAACAGGCTCACGGATGCGCTCATTGACGGCCTACTCGATCGCGAGGCCTTCGAGGCGAGAAAGAGCGCGCTGCTCTTGGATATCGCTCGGCTTGAAGAGCGTCTTAGAGAAGGTCTCGATGCCACTACGGCCGATCAAGAAAAGATGTTCGAACTCGCATCGAGCCTTATTCTAAGCTACGATTCCGCAGACGACGCGCATAAGCGCGAAATCATCGAAATCACGACTTCGAACTTCTCGGTGTCGGGAAAAGAGCTAGCGATTACGCTCTCTGAGCCGTTCCTGACCCTCTCAAATCGCCACGCTGTCTCCGCGGGTGGCCCTCAGCGAGCCAGAGTTCGAACTTTGTCCAAGCCGCGGCACATCAGAGCCTTAGTTGATCGGCTTCTCGCAGCGAACTCGCCAAGAGCCATTGATACGAAACAAGCCGCCTCGGCGATCTTGCAAAAGCGTTCTTGAGAACGACATTCTGCCTACCTCGCGACACGCACACATCGTCACGCAACCCGTAGCATTGCACGTAATGCGATCCATTGTACTTGCTGTGCTCTGGGTCATTACGAATGGTATGATCCGTTATCTCGACGCGAGTCTGAGGACTGGTATCGTCGTTTTTAATCTCCACCTGTACATTTGGACGTTTGGCTCAAGCTGCTTTAAGGTTGGATTTCAATCTTGCGATCGACCTCTATCTCACGAGTAAGCGATTTTCAATCACAAGCCCGATTATGATCGCTACGAGTAGCGCACGTGTAACATACACCGCGACGGTCAATACGCGATCGCCAAGTCGCGAATGCTGCCCGCTAAGGAGCACGAAATAGCCAAGCCGAAAGGTCGCGGGAATCGACCAATTTTCGAAGCTCGGACGACCGAGTGACTCCCAGACGGCTGCATGCTGGGTACGCAACCGACCCGCAATTCCGAGGAGTGCCGCGAGATAGAAAATGATGGCGACGAAAATCGTGGCAGGGAGCATCCAGGCCAACCTTAGTTGCTCCCGAGAGTTGGACAGACCGCCTGATTGTCACGGGGTACAACTCCGCCACCGCCCACCATCGCCGAGAGTCCAACAACCGGGAAGCCCGCATCAACAGTGATCCGATTGCCTTCGGGCGTATACAGGCCGGTTACAGTCACTCCGGGCCCAAGGCCCATTGAAGCGGTTGCTATGCCTGCCGAACCAAGTCGGTAACCGGGATCCTGATGTGAAAAAATCGTGGTTGAAAGCCCAATGTCAAGCTTCGCGCTTATGCCAGCGCCATATCCCCCAAACAGCGACCAGCTCTCGCGGTCAATGCCGGCACTCACGGCCGGTCCTGCTCCTCCCGTAAGGCGGGAGCCGAGAGTGCCACCTGCACCCGGGATCCCCCAGCATTGCACTGGTACCGGCACGCCATCGAGCGTAACCTCTCTGAGAAAATAGAGCCCCGGGAAGAAGTCAAACGCGTCATATTCAATCCGACAAACTGTACGAGATGGCGTGCCCGTCACACCGCTGCCGTTCTCATCTTCAGTGAACGTAACCGATCCTGGGATCGTTTCGCAGGTGATTCTGAACATCCCGGTCGGATCAACGAAATTGATCGGATCGTTTCCAACGTAGGCGTAGAGGTTCAGGCCCCCCGCGTACAATATCGGATCGGTTTGCATGAAGCGGCCGAGTGTTGGTGAGTAGGCGCGGGCGCGGTAGTGATAGAGCGCTACTTCCGGCAGCCAAGCTTGGCCGGTGTACTGGAAGCGACCTGTATTATTTGCGCCACGGACGCCATACTCGTCGTAGGTGTTGATGTTTGTCGCCGCGCCGGAATTGTTGAGCACCGCCGAGATTGAGCCGCGCTCATCGGCGACTAGCCAACGCCGATCGGAGGTGCCCGAGCCTTCGTACCACACGGTCGGCTCGTCGATGGCGGGGCCCAGCACATAGCGCCGCTGCAACGCGCCGGACGCATTGTACTCCCCGACGATGGTTGCGCCGTCGTAGAGATAGCGGGTCGCCGCCATCCCGCTCGCGCTCGATTCATACAGCCGTCCGGCCGGATCGTAGACGAGCGATGCGCTTGATGGCCCGCCCGTCAGGCGGTTGAAGATATCGTAGCCGAACCCCCCCGCCGGCAGATTGCCGCGGGCGTCGTAGCTTTGGCTCGTCCCGCCGACCGAGGTGTACTGATTCAGGTTATTGTCAGCGTAGCTCGTCGTGCCGGGCGACAGCGGCGTGAAGTCGTAATTGGTGTTGGAATTCGTGCGGCTGATAATGCCGCTGGCCGCGTCGCGGGTTAAGGTCAGTGTCTGATCGTAGGTCGTGCCGTTCAGATTGTGGGTGAGCGAAGTAAGACGTGAAGCGCCATCATAGCCATAGCTCGTCACGCTCGTGCTCGCGCCACGAGTCAGCGACGTGCGCCGGCCGAGATTATCAAAGGCGTAGGCGGCAAGCGTGGTCGTATCGCAGTTCGTTCCGCCTTCCCTGATCGCCGTCACCTCATGCGTGAGATTGTAGCCGTAGCTCACGCAGTAGCTGTCCGGCCACGTCATGCGCGTCCGGCGTGAGGCCTCGTCGTAGGCATAGCTCACCGTGCCCAAGGGGCTCTGCGCGCTGGTGACGCGCGAGAGCTGGTCGTAACCAGATCGCCTGCGTCAGCGGGCGGTTCATGAGGTCGTACGTCATCGACACCGCCGCGCCGTTCGCGGAGGGCGTCACCGACGTGAGCCTGTTCAGATTATCGTAGCTCATCGTCAGCGTGGTGTTGTCGCGTCGGCGTTGCTCGATCATCCGTGAGCCCGCATCGAAGGTGTATTGCTCGTAATCGGCCGTGCTCGATCCACTCGACGATGGATTGGGAAAACGCAGCTTCCGTAGCCGGTCGAAACCATCGTATTCATAGGTCGTGAGGTGGCTCTCGGCGTCGGCAAGCGTCGCTATCAGGCCGTTGTTGGTGTATGTAGCGGTCCATTCATCGACAGCGTTGCTTGTGCCGTAGCCGCGGGTCGCCTTCGTCGGCTGGTCCGCGTTATTGTAGCTCATGCGTGTGATGCGGTCGGGGCCATTCGATCCCTGCGTGCTCAGAGTGCAGGCCGAGCTCGGCAGCGAGCCGAACACGCTCGTGTTCATGCGGACAGCCGTGCACTCGAGCCGGTTGGCGGCGTCGTAGCTCGCCTGCACGACCGAAAACGTCGTCGTGCCGTCCGAGAGTGATTGCTGAACGGGCCGGCCGACGAAATCGTAGCCGGTCGCGATCTGCTGCAACGAGGTCCAGCCCGTCCATGGGGTAGTGCTGGTGACGGTCCCCTGCCGCACCAGCGTCACTTGACCGTCGTCATTGTAGGTGAAACGCGTGGCGCGTCTCAGCAGCAAATCCCCGCCGTCAGGATCGGGACTGATCGTTCCTTCAAGCTGCCGCGCGGGGTCATAAACGAAGTGCGTCGTGTCGGCCGAGCCCGAGAGCGGGCCATCAACGCTGATGACATTGCGGATGTTGTCGTAACTGAAGGTACTGGCAGCGCTCACAGAGCCGTTGCCCGCTGCCACCACCACCGAAATCGGGACGCGGTTGTTCGCAACGCCGTTCGAGCCGTAATCAATCGTCGTGCGAGTTTCGTCAGCGCTGCCGGCCGAACAAGCGCCCGAGGACCAAGCGCTGGTTGCACAGACGGAGACTTGTGTCAGGCGAGTCACCGGCGTCGGCGCGGCGACAATGCTGCCGCCGCTGTTCTTGAAGTAGGCGTAGAGCGACGTGTATTCGAAGCGTGCCTCAGGCCGTGTCCCAGTGCCGACGGGTATTGATCCCGAAGGTGCCGGCTGTGTGATCGTTAGCACGCCGCCATGTGTGGAATGATATGTGTAGTCCGTGCGATAGCCGCGCGCGTCCGTAGTTGAGTTCGGCAAATTACAGGTTACCGGGTTCGAGCATGTCGAATCGAAGGCCGCGGACGTAACTAAGTTGGATAGTCCTGACCCAGACTTCGCCACAAGTGTCGTCTGCGTGACGTTGCCGCGCGCATCGTAATCAAAATCGGCATAGTTTCCTTCAGGCTGTGTGATGCGATCGAGTCGTCCGTTGCCGTCATACTGATACGAGACAGTGCGGTTCTCGCCGTCGCGGTCAGTAAGCACTTGGCCGTTCTCTGACGTAACGACGCGTGTATGCGACAAGGGATCGGTTACTGTCGTTGTGAGGACGCTTCCACTTGCAGAGTAGCTATAGCTCCACGACGCCGTGCCATTGGAGATGGACGAGACACGCCCGCTTGAGTACGAGATCGTGACGTGGTCCGCTGACGTGCTTGACGGTCGACGAATGGCGACGATGTTGCTGCCGGAATAAGTGAAGCGCGTTTGCCGATTGGCCGCGTCCGTGACCGTCTCATAGTTGCCCGACCGAGAATACGTGACTGTCGGCCAGCCGGAGAGGCTGCACGAATCCGCGGTCGGGTTGCAGTAGTCGATCGCGTTGTTGATTGCCATAACGCGGTAAAGCGTCCGCCAGTCGCCAAGCTGAGAAAAATGGGTCGGATTATTGAGAAGATATTGGAAGTGGAGTTGATACCCCAGATTGTTGGTGACGGATTGAAGGCGAACAGCGGTGACTCCCTGGAGCGTAACCGTGTTGTAGTGAAAAGTGAGACGCTCGCCGTTGGGGGCGGTCAGCGAAGTGACACGACCTTTGTTTGCTTCGTAATCAGCGACGCCGCCCCAAGCCGGGTCGAACACTGCCACTGCACCGAAGGGTGATGTGTAGGTGTAAAGTCCGCCGCTGAAGACAAGTGTCGCGCCCTGTGCTTGATCCGACGTGAAGCTGCCGCCGCTCTCCGTGAACGTCTCAGACGCTCCGCCTATGCTCACCGTATACGTCGACCCGGACTGCTGCAGCGTGCCGATGTAGTTGTCGCGCCAGCCGGTGTCGTAGAACGAGCGAACGTAGACCAGCCCGCCCATGCTAGGCTGGCCCACCGAAACGTCCATGGATGTAAGGGTAAAGGCCCCGCTCGTAACATCGACGCCATTGCGGTCGATCGACGAGAACACCGGCGGTGGTGCTGTGAGAGGTTGCGCGCTTGCGGGTTGAGTCGAGAAGGCAAGCACTACTGCGCAAAGAAGGCCAATAATCTTGGCGCATCGTGCGCTCGGCGTCGCTTTCAATAGCCGGCGCAAGCCAACGCCCATCGCACTCTCCCCGCTATGATCTTGACAGGCGAATAAAACCACAGTCTCTGGTTGCGTCAACGAAAACATTTTAAGGCGTCCGTTGCGAATCGTGATCGGAGCAAATAACGGGGGAGCACGTCCATGCGCGTGAGCAGACGCTCGGCATTCGTCGCGCTTGCATCGGGCGGCGCAGCGTTGTGGGCTTTAGCGCGAGGCGGCGCTTCAGCTCAGCAATACACGTACGATTCACTTGGGCGACTACGCACGGTCACGTATCCAGATGGCAGCACCGTTACTTACTCGTACGACGCTGCGGGCAATCGCACGGAAGTAGTGCGTGCCGGGCCGTCATCTGGATTCAACCAAACAATTCAAATCACTGGCACTGGACCAGTCAACTTGCGAACACTCGCAGACAATGCCGGTTACAACGGCGCTCAAAACGCGACGGTCGTTTTTCAGGTAGGCAATACGATCACGATTTCCGGCACGGCAGGAGCTGGCGGCGGCGCAGGTGGCGTCGCAATCGATAGCGGCACCTGGCCCACGGGCTCGTACATAATCACGCTCACACTTGAAGTCCTAAACGGCGGCACCGTCCGAGGAGGCGGAGGCGGAGGCGGCGATGGGGGTGGAGACACCAATAGCGGCGGATCGCCGGCAACCAATGGCGGGGCAGGCGGTGATGCCATCTATTGCCGACTACCGATGACTATCAACGTCAACAGCGGCGGAGTTGTGCGAGCAGGGGGCGGCGGCGGACGCGGAGGCAACGAAAACACCTGGGCATTCGGCGAGAGTAATGGTGGAGGTGGCGGTGGGGGCGGCGCACCAAACGGCTTTGGGGGGGGGGGCGGCGTCGGCGGCATCGTGGCGGGCGAGGAGGGCGGACCGGGGAGTCCTGGCACGGCGAGCGGTGGAGGCGCTGGAGGCGCGGGCGGCAATGCCCATGGATACTTCAGTCCCGCTCAGGCTGGCGGAAACGGCGGCAATTACGGCTCGGCGGGCGGACTCTCGGGCGGTGCGGCAGGGTACGCGGTCCGCAAGAATGGACACGCAGTCACCGTCAACAACAGCGGCACGATCACCGGAACGGTTGGATAAGCGTGGTGCGCCACCCAGCGGCACCGGTGAGGATCCTCATCGTGCATGAGGAGGAGGGCTACGGCGCGGGCTCTCCTGATCTTGCAGACCTTCTGCTTCTTGCGCCAACGCACGAGGAAATCCTTCGCCGTCTTCCTGAGGCGCTCAGGGAGTACTGCGGACGCGACGTAGAATTCAGTATCCTAAGGCCTCGCGAACACTGAAGAGCAGATCCCTCACAAGCTTTTCTTCCCGATGTTGCTGTTGCTGCAGGTCGCATCAAGACTGAGGGGACTTCAGCGACAGACGGCCGTCGAACTTTGTGCGGACCCCGGCCACATTCTGTTCGAGATGTCGGGGCGTAACTCTTTGAAGGGCAACAACGCGCTACGATGGCAGCGCGTAGCGGTTCTCGCGCGTCTTGAAGGGTTTAGAGCCGCCCTCTAGGAGGCGCACGGCTTGCCCACGGATGGCGTGTTCAGTGCCTGCGAACTCCAGGGCGCCGCCCGAATAGCTCAAAAGTGGGTGGTCGAAGTTGCTGCTTCGAGACGCGCGGGCGACGATTACCTGGTCCGCGTCGGTGGTCACGACCAAATTTGGATTATGCGTGACCAAGATGACTTGCCGCATGTGCTTCGCTTTGCGGAGGAATGGCACCAGCGCTTCGTAAATGGAAGAATTGTCGAGATTGCCCTCAGGCTGATCGATGATCAGAGGCCGACGATCTTGCACGTCCATTGCAAGGTAGAGAACGAGGAGTACGATGCCGCGTGTCCCTGGCGAAAGCACCTCCAAATCACTCCCATTGTAGCGCAGACCGTACTCAAGAGCGACATAATCGGTGGAGAACAGCCAGTCGCACACTCGCTCGCGGTTTGCATGGGAAACGAGGAGAGCATCAACATCGCCTGGCGTTTGTCCCAGACTGCCAAGCAGTTTCTCGAGGCCCGCGCGGATCGCCTCTTGATCATCCTTCTTCCACGCTTCCGTTAGCGCAGGCTCCACCTCGCTCATCAGCGCAGCGTCGAGTAAGCCTACCTTCTTTCGCTTGTCGAACAGGGCCAGACCGGCCTTGATCCAATCGGTCGTTCGGACCATCCGCCGAACATTCAGCTCAAAACCGGTTTTCGTTCCGCTTGCGTCTTCCGCGATTACCTTTTTTAAGGGCTCGTACAGCTTCGCCAGCGTTTCTGCCTCATCCGATAGAAGCTTGAAGAACGACAGGTAGACTATCCAGCGAGCGTCGCACTTCGCAGTGAGCTGCGCTGTTACTTTTGTGTCGAGCCGTTCGATCTCTTTGACGAATCGCTGTTTGTCCGCTTCGGCTTTCGCTCTCTGCGCCTGTAAAGCTAGCAAACGCTCTCGCTGCTGTTCATCGGTCGCAAGCACCTTCTTAAGTTCGGCGAGTTGCACGTTGAGGTCCGCAATCGCCTGACCGCTCGCCGACGGGCTCTTCTCATCGCCGCGCAGTCCTTGAGCCTCTTTCCGGAGCGTGTCAGCTAGTGTGTCAAACACCTTGTCGCGACCATCGCCGAATTTCGGCCGGAAAGCCTCGATCTCCACGGTTGATAGACCGATTTCTTCCAGAGCCGGTTGCAAGTCGGCGAAGTCCGATTCGACACCACGAACAAAGTCAGCAGCACGTTCCTTGACCGTCCCAATTCGGGCGAGACGGCGATTGACGGCGGCAAGATCGGCAGATTTCTTCTGTAGCAGCTCTGACAGAGCCTTTATCTTGTCGGCCACGCTCTGGTCGACCGTGCTCTGGAGAGCGGGAAGCTGCGCGTCGATCGCGGCCATATCGTCGTCGAGCTTCTCGATCTGCTTCTGCTTGTCCGCCTTGCTCACAAGCTGGTTCTCTAAATCGACAATCTCCCGATTGAGTGCCGCCAAGCGCTCCTTAGCCTCGGCCTTTCGGCGCTCGATCGAATCTGTGTGGACACGTCGCAGCACCTCGAAGCTGGATGCTTCGAGCCGATCCGCTTCACCTATGTATGAGAAAATCACTTCCTCAATTTGCTTGATCAGCGCGTTCCCGGTCACATCGCGCGAGCATAGCTCTTCGACAAAGTCCTGGGACAGGTAACGAACGGCCGGGAGTGCGCTTCCAGGCCCATCTCCGATGCGACGTGTTGTCTTGCTCCCGTCAGCCCAACGGATCTCGACCACAACGTTATCGAGGCTCCTGCCGGCCTTGTTAATGAAAGAAGAACTGCTCTTGTCGTTTTTCCACGCCGCACATGCGAACGCGATTAGCTCGGCGAGCGCAGTTTTCCCCGATCCTTTCTCGCCAATGATCCCAATCAGACCGGAGTTGAGTTCGATTGTGTCCTCGATGAACCAGCTGCTCCCTTCAGCGAGATGCACTCCACTAATGATCTTGCTTTGGTCGACCGGTGCGGGCGAGGAGGGACCAATGAAGACCCGGCCCTCCGGTTCGTGTTGGAGCTGGCGCAAGCCCTCGAACGTCGGATCAGCTTTGATCCAGCAGCAACGCTGCTTTGCAGGCTCGAACAGTTTCGAGGTTTCGTGCGCGTCGCACCCATGAATACATGCCTTGAGGCCACCGCACTTGCGGATCACTTCGTCGACGGGATCCGTGCCGTGCCCCAGGAAGTACTCACGATCCTTCGGATTGCCTGAAAATATCAATTGACTAAAGCGATAGAGCTCATCGCGGGATGCTGCGAAGCCCGCGTCTTTAGAGAGACCCGACGCACCGTCCTTTGCGTTGGAAAGCGCCACCAGCGAATTGTCTCGAAGCCACCCCTGATTTAGATACCAGTCTCGAAAAGCGCTAAAGTCAGGCTTGAAGTTATTGACGCCGTGCTTGAACGCCGCATCGTCGCCTGCTTGCTTTGGATCGTGCGCACGGCCAAGATTTATGAGGCCGTTGCGATCACAAGAATAGGGATTGCCGTCGTACTTGAACGTCAACAAGCGAAGAGCAGATTCGATGCGCTCGACATGCTTCGGATCACTCGGATCGACGAGCAGGTGGATATTGATTGCACCGCCTGCAGGAAGCTCGGGAGTGATCCGAAACTCTATGTTCGGGAAAACGAAAGCGAAGCTCTTGAGGCGGCCCTTGGCCCGGTACTCAGTGACCTTCTTGTAGCCCTCGATTGAACAATAGTCGGTAATGCCGATAGCAGCGATCGAGGAGTGCGCCGCCTCAAGCGCATCAATGTATGAATTCCAGTCGCCGAACTGGTTCGCCAACGCGCTGGCAGGGCTATGGACGTGCGGGTCCCACCGACGCCATTCGGAACCACGTGGATATGCGCTTTTCACCATCGGGCTTGATTCGCTTGTCGCCGAACGGAGTTCGCGTGTCACATCCGCAACCGGACTCCCCGCGCGCTCGCCGTGTCCATTCCACTCGGGAGTGTGAATGCAGCAGCGCAACTCTCAGACGAGGCATTCGAGGCGCTGATAGACCGCAATCGCCGTCGCTTCTGTGTTCCGGCGCAGGAGATCAGGCGAGCGACTACGCTGCCCGCACCGGCTCCCGAGCGGGAGGATCAGCAACCGGAAGCGCCCCGTACAAGCAAACCGCCGCGAGCGTCCCGCGATCCGTACGTCGCCGGCCAGGGCGGACAGGATCACAAGTATCTCCAGCACCTCTTGCGCGCGACGGCGCACGAGCTCGGCTTCAAGGCAGAGATCGAGCTTCCCGTTACTGGCGGCTCGGTAGACGTCGCGATTGAGGGCAGGGGTGGCAGGATCGCCTGCGAGATTTCGATTGCGACTGACGCCGAGGACGAAGCTCGAAATGCCGCCAAGTGCCTTGCGGCCGGTTTCGACCAAGTCTGGCTTGTCGTGACGAGTGCACGCCGGAAAGGGGCCCGGCAAAAGGCTATCGAGGCTCGCCTTGGCGCTGACCAGGCCGCTCGGCTCCGTGTCCTGACCGTCCCCGAGGCCCTCGCCGAACTCGACCAAATAGCCGCAAAGCCTGAGTCAGAGGCGAAGCAGGTTCGAGGATATGCCGTCACGGTCCGCCGCGCGCACCTTAGTCCGGACGAGGCGCGCCGTAAGCGTGAGGCCGTCGCCTCAATCCTTGCGAAGTCCCTTCGAGGGTCCAAAGATTAGCCCTGCCACACGGAGGCGGGCATGACTTCGGACGAGGAGCTTGAGACGGCCCTGAGGTGCGCCCACTCGCTCATAAGGAGTGGTCGGCTCACGAAGACGGAGCTTGCCAACACCATCTGGGATTTGGTTGCGGCCAGAAGCGATAACCCGCCTCCCGATCCAGCCGCCCTC
>CALBSY010000165.1 GCA_937967725.1 uncultured Alphaproteobacteria bacterium
ATGCGGCGGCGCCGGCGAGAAACATCATGCATGCTCCGCGCGCGTTCGACCGGGCGACTTCAAGCGCGCCGGCAAAGGCAATCAACCCATTGCTGATGCGCAACGCCTCGACGCGCGGCGACGCAGGCACGCCGGTATAGATCGGCCCGCCATGGAGGATGATGTCGTCCGAGCGCGCGCCACAGCCTGCGAGTGCGGCGGCGAGCGCGGCTTGTCCAAAACGGCGGCGGTTCAGATGCATTGATGTCCCTCTCTTCGCGCCCATCCAAAGCAAAGCCCGCCACAGGTGCAAGGTGGGTTCGACGCAAGCGACGCTACGGCGCCCCTTGACGCCCTGATGCTCGGGGCCAAGCGTGAACGGCAACGTCAGGGGAGACGGCTGATGTCGCGGCGCATCTTGTTCGGGTCGGGCGCGATCGCGCTCATTGTGATCGCAGCGTTGGCTGTGACAGCGTACGGCGCAGCCAGTTGGGATTGGTTCGGCCGCGCCCGCGGTCCGGGCGAAATCCAAGGCGCGGCGTTGCCGGGCGGGGCTGTGGATGCTCGAAGCGAAGGCATCAGCGCCGGGGCAGCGGCGCTCGGCGCCGACGGCGACCGGCGCATCCTGTTTGGCGACCTGCACGTCCACACCACCTACTCGACCGACGCCTTCCTTTGGTCGTTGCCGATCTTTGGCGGCGAGGGTGTGCACCCGCTCGCCGATGCGTGTGACTTTGCACGCTATTGCGCGCAGCTCGACTTTTGGGCCGCGACTGACCACGCCGAGGCCATGACCCCCATACGCTGGCGCGACACACGCGACTCGATCCGCCAGTGCAATGCCGTGTCAGGCGATACGCAAAACCCGGACACGGTGGCGTTTGTCGGCTTCGAATGGACGCAGGTCGGGCGCACGCCCGATGAGCATTACGGCCATAAGAACGTGATCTTTCCCGGATTGCAGGATGAAGGCCTTTCGCAGCGCGCCATTGCCGCCGCGGGCGTCGCTTCACAAACGCTGCGCGGTTCGCCCCTGGCGCTGAACCGCTGGCTTCCATTCCTCGATTGGCGCAACCGGCAGGATTATTTCGATTTCCAGCACTATACGCGCGAGATTCGCGCCGTTCCGGAATGTCCGGCGGACGCGCCTTCGAACGAGTTGCCGAGCGATTGTTTCGAGGCGGCGGCGACGCCAGGCGAGCTGGTCGAGCGGAGGCGATCGTGATCCCGCACGGCACGACGTGGGGCTTCTACACGCCGCCGGGAACAACTCTGGACAAGCAACTGCAACAGGCCCAGCGCCCCGAACGGCAAACGCTGATCGAGGTGATGTCAGGACATGGCAATTCTGAAGAATTCAGGCGATGGCGCGAGATCGAACTCTCGGAAGACGGCCAGACCGGCTATTGCCCGGCGCCCACTACGAATTATGAGCCGGCGTGCTGGCGCGCCGGCGAGATCATCCGCGCACGCTGCGCCGAAGCTGGCGACAGCGCCGCAACTTGTGAGGCGCGTGCTGCTGAAACACGCGAACGCGCCGCAAACTTAGGAGTCGCCTACCACTTATTGCTCGACGGCGAAGAGCCGACTGATTGGCTCGATTCCG
>CALBSY010000166.1 GCA_937967725.1 uncultured Alphaproteobacteria bacterium
TGAAGCTTCCCGACAGCGCAGCGCCATCGGCGCCGCCCAAAGGGCGCAATCACTACCGCCCAAGCGTTGTCGGCGACGCACGCGACGGCGGCTCAGTGCCGATCCTTGGACAAATCGCAGCCGGCGTGCCGATCGAAGCGCTGCAAAACGAGATCGGGCGCATCAATCCTCCCGCCGACTTGATCGGCTCGGGCGAGCATTTCGCACTTGAGGTCAAAGGCGATTCGATGATCCAGGCCGGTATCCTCGATGGCGACGTGGTCATCGTGCGCAAGACCGACACCGCCGACAGCGGCGACATCGTTGTGGCGCTTATCGACGCGGAGGAAGCCACGCTGAAGCGCCTGCGCCGCCGCGGCAATTCGGTGGCGCTCGAGGCCGCCAATCCGAATTACGAGACGCGCATCTTCGGCCCGGATCGCGTGCAGATCCAAGGCAAGATGGTTGCGCTGGTTCGGCGCTATTCCTGACCGCCGCGCACCGTCCACGGCCGGCTAGCAGTATCCGGCCAGGCCCGTTCAATGCGCACGTCATGCGGCGTGAGATAGATCAGCGCACCGCCGAAGTGGGCGATGTTTGGCGCATCCATGAGCGCGGCCACCGCGCAGCGTTCTGTGAAATCCGCCGGCGCCGTCGCACGCGCGATGACGATCGCGCCTGGGAGGCACGCCGCGTCGAAGCCCTCGTCATTGCGCACGAAGGCAAATTGGCGTGCGCCTGTTGCCCATATGCAGATCGCTTCGGAGCAGCCCTCGGGCGGCGCCAAGCGCTCGATGCGCGGCGGCGAAAGGCCCAGTGCCGAACCAAGCCGATCGCGCGCGTATGTCGAACGACCACGACCCGCTATTAGGGACCAGCGATCGAGCCTATCGTCGTACGCATAGACCGCGCGCAGATCTGCATCGAAGGCAATTGCCGGACGCGGCGCGCCGACATAAAGCACTACGCTCGCAATAAAGATGAACGGCGCACCCCAGCGCAGCACACCTCGCCACAAACACGCCCATAACATAGCAAGCACGCAAAGCAGGAAGGCGCTGTCTGGCGGGCGCGGCAGCGCACGCACGCCCTCCGGCCGCTCGCCAAAAGTCTGGCCTACCGCAGCGATCATATCGAGCGCGCTGGCCATGACTTGCAACGGAAGCTCCGCCTGCCCGAACGGCGCTAACAAGGCAGCCGCGCCCGCCGCCGGCGCAACCAGAAACGACATGATCGGCGCGGCAATCAAATTGGCCGGCAACGCGTACACAGCGAAGCGCTGAAAATGGTAGATGGCGAAGGCGTCGGTTGCGAGGCCAGCTACCAACGAGATCAGCAGCACGCCGCCGATACCGCGCGCGCTCAAGCGGAGCAAACCGATGACGGGACCCGGCGTTGGCAACGCCGGCTCGTGCGGCGCGCGTTTCATGATTTCGAATAGAGCTACCAGCGCCATCGTAGCGGCGAATGACATTTGGAAGCCCGGCTCAAGCACAGATTCCGGAAACAGAAGCGTCACGATCAACGCGGCCAGCGCCAAGCCACGCATCGAGATTGCAGGCCGATCTAACAATATCGCGCCGAACGCCACGCACGCCATGACGAAGGCGCGCAGCGCGGGGACACTTGAACCGGAGATGACGAGGTATCCGGCAAGCGCAGTGAGCGCTACCACGGCGGCGATTTTTTTGACCGGCCAGCGCAGCGCAATGGGCCCAACAAGCGACAAACCCCAGAGCACCGACGCGAAAACCAGCCCGCCGACCACGCCCATATGAATGCCGGAGACGGAGAGCAAATGCCCCAATCCAGAGTCGCGCAGCGAGTCGTTGGTTTCCGTGTCAATTGACGATCGGTCGCCGGTCACAAGCGCCGCCGCAATCGCGCCGCCGCGTCCAGGCGCAGCGTGTTGGATGGCGGCCGAGAGGTCTGCCCGCACGGCCGCGAGACGCAAACGCTGGCGGTCGAGCCAGTGTTCTGGCGGTGGGAAAGCGGTGGGCCGGCAACGCCCGAAAGCAAACCCGGTGGCGCCCAGCCGCTCGAACCAGGCGCGTCGGGCAAAGTCGTACGCGCCGGGCGCCATTGGCCCAGACGGCGGGCCGAGCACGGCGCGGCATGCGGCGCCGCGTCCCGCGGTGAGCAGACCCGCATCGCTAACCGACACGCGCACGTAGCGCGGCTGCGTCTCGACGCCCTCGATGTGGCGCACCAGCAATCGCAGGCGCGGACCGCTGTCGCTGGCGTCATTGGCCACCACCCAACCTTCAACGCGCACGGGTTCTTCGCTGCCCGCATAGGCTGCTTGCGCGGCGCCAGCGGCGCGCACCTGCGCAGCGGCCATACCCAGGCCCGCCGCGGCTAACAGTGCGCCCAGGCCGGCGAGGATGCGGCGGCCCTTGATGGCGGCGCTTTCCGGCGTTTGATCAGGCCAAGCAGCCAGCAGCGCAGAGGCTCCAGCGCCCGCCACGAACAGGAGTGCGCCAGCCCACCAGGCAGGGACCGCCGGCGCCGTGAGCCACA
>CALBSY010000167.1 GCA_937967725.1 uncultured Alphaproteobacteria bacterium
TTGAGCAATGTGCGCGGATTGGCCGTGCAGATAGCAGCCATAGCGCGCCTTCTCCCAGTGGAAGCCCTTTTGCTCGTAGCCGATGTCCCTCACGGCGGCACGCACCTTCGGCTGCAGCGACGCAATGATCTCCTTGGTGAACGCCTTGTTTTCCTGCTTCGATTGTCCGGGCTTTCCAGCCCGCACTTCGCCCGCCAACACGATGCGGTTAGTCGTAACAAGCGTTTCGCAGGCAACGCGCGCTTCGCGATCTTCGCTCAGGAAGGCGTCCACCACTGTATCCGAGATGCGGTCCGCGACCTTGTCGGGGTGCCCTTCGGAAACGCTTTCGCTGGTAAACACATAGGAAGTGCGAGCCACGCGGATTCTCCGATGCAACTGAAAATTAGGTGGCCGTCATAGGGAGGTGCGCGCCTCGGCGCAAATCCGGGACGGAACTTGGTCAGTTCCGCTTTCCTTCAGCCTCTTCCGTCAGAGCCTTGACCAGCTCCACCACCCGGCGGCGTACCTTGTGACTCTTGATCGACGCGAACAGGGTCATCAGCTGTGCGCCCTCGGGGGTGGATAGCGCGTCGTCGATATAGTCCTTCGACACCTCGGCCACACCGCTTCGGCCGACCAATCCCTCGAAGAAGCGCGACACCGGCATATCGAGCGCAGCCGAGATATCGAACAAGCGGCTAGCGGCTATGCGATTCACACCCTTCTCGTATTTCTGCACCTGCTGGAAAGTGACGCCGAGCAGCTCTGCAAGTTTCTCTTGGCTCATGCCAATTTCCAGCCGACGCACGCGCACGCGCTGACCAAGTTTCCGGTCGACGGCGTTAGCCGCTCGCTCGTCGCTCATGATTTCTGTCCACCAGTCCGCAGGTTAAGCGGAGTAAATCGCAATCCCGCGATGATTACGAGTAGCGCAAGCAGCAACCAACTGCGCTGAGAAGCCAACGGATTCTCCTGCAGCGCGGGCGGCAATTGCACTTCAACGCCGCCTTGACGCAACGTCGAGCGAACAATCCGCCCATAAGAGTCTACTATGGCTGAGATGCCGCCTGACGCCGCGCGCGCCATCGGCAACCCCTCCTCGATACTGCGATATTGCGCCATCGCCAGATGCTGGTGCGGGCCAGTGCCATCGCCAAACCATGCGTCGTTTGTAACGCTGATTATCCAGCCCGGGCGTTCGTCGCCGCGCGGGATCATGCCAGGAAAAATCGCTTCATAGCAGATCAACACGACGGCAGGATTGGCGCCGGGAATGACCAATCGCGTCGGTGGCGGGCCGGCATCAAACCCCGCACCGATACGCTGCAGCGGTGCAATATTGAGCTGGCTCACCAGCGACCAGAACGGAATATATTCGCCGAACGGCACCAGATGATGCTTGTCATAGGTCTGGCTGACGCGCGCGATACCGGACACGCCATCTATGACAGCCGCCGAGTTGTACAATCGCAGTGCGCTCGCGCTGCCCTCGCCGCGCATGAACGCGTCACAAGCCGGACGCGGCTCGCAACGCGTGAAGCCGGTGACCAGGACGCGGTCACCCATGCCGCCGCCGATCGCTGCAAGAAATTCGTCATTGTCGAGCATGAAGAAGTTCAGCGTGGGGATGGCGCCTTCCGGCCAAACCACGATGGCGGCGCGGCTCTCCTCGGGCGGCTCACTGGCCTCAAGATAGCGCTGCAGCACGCGCCATTCTTGGTCGGGGCGGTAGCGCCACTTCTCAGCTTGGCTCAAGCCAGAATCGGCGACGCGCACGATCGGCTGCGCACCGGGCGGATCGACGGCGGCGGCGGCAATGCGCTGGGCGCCCCAGCCCCAGACCAAACCGAACACCAACGCAGCGCCGAGCATGGGCGAAAAGCGGAGACCTGCGCTCACATTGCGATCAGCGATCGCCGCCGGCGCGGCGGCGGCCAGCAAGGTCAGCAGGCTGAGGCCATAGATGCCGATCAAAGACGCAAGTTGAGAGACCGGCTCACCCGGCGTCCAGACATAGCCGGGCAGCAACCACGGGAAGCCGGTGAGGATGTTGCCGCGCAACCACTCAACGCCGAACAAGCACGCCGCGAACGCGGCGACGCGGCGCATGTCCGTCGTCCAGAACGATATTGCTAGCGCGCAACCCACGCCCCAGAAAATCGCAAGCCCGCCAGCGAGCCCAAGGGTCGCCGGCACACCCCAGAGCGGGCCCCAGGCATCGCTGTCGACCAGAAACGCGGACGAAATCCAGTAGAGGCCGCTGGTGAAATGGCCGAGTGCGAAGAACCAGCCAGTAAGGAACGCGGACCAACGCCGCTTCGGCCGGTCGGACGAAACATCAAGCAGCCAAACCAACGCAACGATCGCGGCGACATAGAGCAGCGTAAGCTGAAACGGCGCGTGCCCAAGCGTGGCGAGCGCGCCAGCCATGAACGCTAGGCCGCGCCGTTGCCAAGGCGTGCGCACCGCAAGCCAAGCGTGGATACGCGATTGCGCCGCGTCAGCGTTTGCCGCGCTCAAGGCCGTGCTCCGTGAATCCTTCCCCGGGAAAGGCGAGCGTTGGAGCGCGGCGCGGGCGCGCCGTCAACACTCAAACGGCGCGACCGCCTGCCCTTTCGACGGCCTCCGCCGCGCTCCTGGGCGCGGGCGCCTCGGCCGCGGGACGGATGCGCACTCGCTTCACCCGACGCGGGTCGGCATCGAGAATCTCGACGTCGAAGCCAGCTGGGTGACGTAGGATTTCGCCGCGTTGTGGCAAGCGTCCGGCCAGCGCTACGGCGAGGCCTGCGGCGGTGTCGAATGTGTCCTCATGCTCCGGCAAATCCAACGTTGCGCCCAACTTGGCCTCGAGTTCGTCGATCGGTGCACGACCATCAGCTTCGAAACCGCCGGCCGGCCGCTCAAGCACGAGCGCGGCTTCGACATCGTGTTCGTCCTCGATGGCGCCGACGATCTGTTCGACCAGATCTTCCATCGAGACAAGTCCGTCCGTGCCGCCGTACTCGTCAATCACCAGCGCCAGGTGGATGTGGCTCGACTGCATCTTCAGGAATAATGTCGCCAGCGTCATCGACTGCGGCACGAACAGAATATCGCGGCGGATGCGCATCAACGAGCGATCCGTGAACTTCGCTCGCGACTCACCGTGTTCATCCGGCGCCAACAGCGCCATCACATCGCGCACGTGCACAAAGCCATGCGGATCATCGAGTGTCTCGCCGTAAATGGGTAGCCGCGAATGCTGACTCTCCGAGAACACGCGCGCAGCCTCGCCAAGCGTGGCGGACGCTTCGATTGCGACTATCTCGGCGCGTGCGCGCATGACGTCGGCCACCTTCAGACGGTCGAAGCTGGCCGCGCGCAAGATGAGATCCTTGTGCGCGAGATCGAACGCTTCACCGTTGGCTTCGCGCTCGCGCAGCGCTTCTTCTACTGCGGACCCTGGCTTTCCGCGCGTAAACCAGCGCGACAACCGGTCGACCAGGCCCGCGCGTCTTCGCGAGGGAGGGTCGGCTTCTTGTGACGTCTCTACCATTTCAGTGCGTCAGCACTCCTCATCGGGCCTCAGGCATAGGGATCTTCGATCCCCACGACAGCCAGAATAGCGCGTTCGCGCGCCTCCATGCGCTCTGCCTCAGCCGGTTCGTTATGATCATAACCCAAAAGATGCAGAAATCCGTGCACGACTAGGTGGGCGGCGTGGTTCTCGAACCGCTTTCCCTGAAAATTCGCTTCTTCAACAATAGTTTCCGCCGCCAGCGCAATATCACCTAAGAAGCCGTCGCCGGCCTCCCCTGGCCGCGCGGGCGGGAACGAAAGCACGTTGGTCGGCCCTTTTTTTCCTCGAAACTGGGCGTTGAGCGCGGCGATCGCAGCGTCGTCTCCCAGCAATACAGAAACCGTCCCGCGCACGCCCTCTTCCGTCGCTGCGGCGGCCAGCGCTGTCGTCAGCACCTCCTCGTGCCCGCGCCACAAAGGCGAGGCGCCGATGATGTCGACCGCAAGGGCCGGGTCAGGCATTTCCGCTCTCATCGCGGTGATACGCTTCCACGATGTGTGCGACGAGACGATGACGCACCACATCTTGCGCCGCGAAACGGATCACTTCGACACCGCTGATCGACTCTAGGATCGAGATGGCGTGCGCGAGTCCCGATTGATCGGGCCGCACCAGATCGATCTGCGAGGGATCGCCTGTCACGACCATGCGCGATCCTTCGCCGAGACGCGTGAGAACCATCTTCATTTGCAGAATCGTGGAGTTCTGCGCTTCGTCGACGATAACGAACGCATTCGACAGCGTACGCCCGCGCATGAAGGCAAGCGGCGCCACTTCGATTGTACGGCGTTCCCGGCGGGTTTTAAGATCGTTCTCGCTCATCTGGCTGCGGAACGCATCCCAAATCGGCTGTAGATACGGATCGACCTTTTCGGCCAGGTCACCCGGCAGATAGCCAAGCTTCTCGCCGGCCTCCACCGCCGGACGCGTAACTACGATACGGTCGACACGCTCTTGCTTAAGCGCTTCAACGGCGGCGGCGACAGCGAGAAACGTCTTGCCCGTTCCTGCGGGACCGACGCCGAAGATGAGATCAAGCTTCTCGTCGCGCAGCGCTTCGACGTAGTGAACTTGCCGCGGTGTGCGCAGCGTCAGGCCGCCCAGCTGCGGCAACGTCATCGGCCCCGGCGTATCGGTCTGTCCCTCTGAGAACGAGATCGCCGCCAAGACGTCGCCCTCCCGGACACGGTTCTTGCGGCGCGCCAGATCGGCGAGCGCATCGACAATGCGCTGAACGCGCTCAAGATCCGCTTGGTTCTGGGCGCGCGCAATGAGCCGATCACCCTGCGCTTCCAGGGTGACGCTGTAGGCTGGCGCGCCGCGCGGCGCGCTGGGATCGCGGAATGCTTCCTGGATGTGGGCGACATGGCGGTGCAGCGGCCCAAACACCGCCTGCGCCACGCCGGCTTCGGACAGCGTGATGACGCGCGTCTGTTCGGATTGTCTCACGCAAACTCCGCCGTCCGCGTCAGGCGCGCGCCCGACAGCGAGTTTTGGGACGCCGAGACAACGCGAACGGCGACTATCTCGCCTTCGCGGGCCGCAGCGTCATTGAAGTGCACGGCCTGAAGATATGGCGAGCGGCCGTGTTTTTGCCCTGCTCTGCGGCCGTTGCCCGTCACTAGGACCGGCAGGACACGATCGACCTGCGCGGCGTTGAAGCCGCGTTGTTGTTCGGCAAGCAGCGCCTGAAGCCTAGCGAGCCGCTCGGCCTTCACAGCTTCATCCACCTGCGCATGCATCGCCGCCGCCGGCGTCCCGGGCCGCGGCGAGTACTTGAACGAGAATGCAGAAGCGAAGTTGACGGCCCGGACCAAATCCATCGTGGCTTCGAAATCCTGCTCGGCCTCGCCTGGAAAGCCGACGATGAAATCGGTCGAAACGGCAATATCGGGACGTACAGCGCGCAGACGCTCGACGATGTCGAGATAGTGGGTCGCGTCATGCTTGCGGTTCATGGCTTTGAGGATGCGGTCTGAACCGGATTGCACCGGCAGATGCAGATAAGGCATGAGCTTAGGCTCTGCGCCATGCAGCGCGATCAGATCGTCCGTCATTTCGATCGGATGTGAGGTCGTGTAACGCAGGCGTTCGACGCCTTCGATCTGCGCCAGATCGCGCAGTAGGTCGGAGAAGTTCGCCCCGCCATGATAGGCGTTCACATTCTGCCCAAGCAGCGTGATTTCTCGCACGACGCGTTCGGCCAACACGCGCACCTCGGCGACGACATCGGCCAGCGGACGCGAGAACTCGGCGCCGCGAGTGTAGGGTACGACGCAGAAGGTGCAGAACTTGTCGCAGCCTTCCTGGATCGACAGGAACGCGGTGACGCCATCCGGCGCGCGCGCGGGTAGTGCATCGAACTTTTCTTGCGCCGTGAAGTCAGCCGCTAGCCGCTCACCGGTCTTTCGTGCGGCGCGGGCGATCAGCTCCGGGAGTTTATGATACGCCTGCGGGCCGACCACGAGATCGACCGCCGGGGCGCGCGCCATGATTTCTTCGCCTTCCGCCTGCGCAACGCAACCGGCAATAGCAATCGTCATGCCCTTTCCTTCGGCTTGGCGGCGCTCCTTGTGCGCGCGCAGCCGGCCGATCTCTGAGTAGACCTTTTCAGTCGCCTTTTCGCGGATGTGGCATGTGTTGAGGATCACGAGATCGGCATCATCCGGACGCCCCGTGATCGCGTAGCCGAGCGGCGCAAGCACATCGCGCATGCGTTCGGAATCGTACACGTTCATTTGGCAGCCGTACGTCTCGATGAACAGACGCTTCGGCGCGGCTTGCTCACTCATCTAGCGCTTGCCTGCCTTGGACTTGTCATCGAGCGGCACGCCGTAGAGTTCAAGCCGGTGATCAACCAGCTTGTAGCCAAGCTTCCTGGCGATTTCCTGCTGCAGGCGTTCGATCTCCGGTTCGACGAATTCGACGACCTTGCCCGTCTTCATATCGATCAAGTGATCGTGGTGGGTCTCGGGCACTTCTTCGTAGCGCGAGCGTCCATCGCGGAAATCGTGTCGCTCAAGAATGCCTGCTTCTTCAAACAGCCGCACCGTGCGGTACACAGTCGCGATGGAGATGTGAGGATCAATCGCAACGGCGCGGCGGTGCAACTCTTCCACGTCGGGATGGTCGTCGCTACCGGACACGACGCGCGCGATCACGCGGCGTTGCTCGGTCATGCGCATACCCTTTTCGACACAGAGTTTTTCGATCCGGTCCATAAGCTCCTCGGCGCTGCGGGACTGATACAACCGGCGGGCGCGCGCTGTCCACCGAAGAGGCGGTCACACAACCGGTCGCGGAAGCGTCCGGCGCATGACGATGGCGTCGACGGCGCCGCCTTCCCCGGCATAATAGGCATGCCGGCGCCCGGCCTCTACGTATCCGAGCTTTTGATAGAGCGCGCGAGCGGCGAGATTATCCTCGGACACCTCCAGGTGCATCGACGCCGCGCCGCGCACCAGGGCGGCGACGCCTGCGGCGGTGACCAGCGCCGCGCCAACACCTTTGCGGCGCGCCTCGGGAACTACAGCGACGGTCAGCAGCTCGGAATCCCCCGCTGCGGCCCAAGCCATGACAAAGCCCTGTGGATCGGACGCACGCGAGATTAACGCGAACACGGCCGCATTCTGCATCAGCCGATCAATTTCAGCGGCGCTCCAAGCCTTCTCAAATGCGCCGGCATGAAGATGGCCAAGCAAGTTAGCCGCATCAGCGCCCACGGCTTCGATCATGCGCCGCCGCCGGGAAGCGTCACATGCGGCGCGCGCAAATAAAGCGGGTTCGGTAGATAACCCGCTGGATCGAGCGACGCGGCGCGCCGCGCCAGCGCAGTCACGTCCGCCGCAACGCCAGGTCCCTTGAATATTGCATCGCGCCCCGCCAACAACGCCTCGTGCTCGCCGTGGTCGATGTTGCGCGGCGGGATCACTGGCGCGCCGTTGTCGTAAAGCGCGAAGTACACGGCGCCTGGCGTTTCGATCATCGCGGCGCGCAGGCCTTCCTCCCCTTCCGCCAGCGCCAGCGCTTCGAGCGTTGACACTCTAATGCAAGTCTTATCCAGCGCTAGCGCGAGCGCGCCCGCGAATGACAACCCGACGCTCACTCCGGTGACGGGACGCTGGCTCGACCCCGACCGCACGGAGT
>CALBSY010000168.1 GCA_937967725.1 uncultured Alphaproteobacteria bacterium
TTCACCCAACCCCATCGGCCACACCGAGGTCACCACGCGCGCGTCAATCGGCCCGCTTCGGCAACGCCGAATTGCTGTTTGAGCGCCTCGGCGTGACGCCCGGCTCGGTCACGCTCTTTGCGCTCATCAACGACCACGACGCCAAGGTCAGGCTCATCTTGGATGAAGGCCTGTTCGCGCACGATCCGGTCAATTTCCATCCATTGCGCAACGACGCGACCACCGCGATCAGCCCAGGCGGAATGCTCAAATTCGCGCACGCCACCGGCCATGCGCCGATCCGCCTCGCTTTCGATGCCGCGGGCGAGCCGCGCATGATTGATCCGGGCGCCCCTCCGGCCCATCTTGAGGGCTGAAATCCCGAGAGAGGACTGCATGAGCTTTATCGACGGCGCAGCGCCGCCCGAGACCGACATCGTCAAGGACGGCACCGATCAGGGCTTCATGGCCGATGTGATCGAGGCCTCACGCGCCCAGCCGGTGATTGTCGACTTTTGGGCGCCTTGGTGCGGCCCCTGTAAAACCCTCGGTCCGCCGCTGGAAAAAGCCGTGCGCGCCGCCGCCGGCAAGGTGCGCCTAGTGAAGATCAATATCGACGAGCATGCGGCCATCGCCGGCCAACTGGGTGTGCGCTCGATTCCCGCTGTGTACGCCTTCGATCAGGGCCGGCCGGTTGATGGATTCATGGGCGCCGTTCCCGAAAGCCAAATCAAGCTGTTCATCGATCGTCTCACTGGCGCCGGTTCGGAAGAGGACATCGAAGCGCTGCTGGAGCAGGCCGCGGAGAGCATGAAGCTCGGCGATCCGGGCGGCGCCGCGCAATCCTATGCCGCCGCGCTGCAGATTGATCCGGCCAACGCCAAGGCGATCGCCGGCATGGCGCGCATTTATTTGACCACCGGCGACGCTGAACAAGCGCGCGCGGTCCTCGACATGGCGCCGCCGGAAAAGCAAAACGACGCCGACATCGCTGGCGTGCGCGCCGCGCTCGATCTTGCCGCGTCCGCGGACGAAGCAGGCGACGCCGGCGAGTTGGCGCGAAAAGTCGAGGCCGATCCAAGCGACCTGCAAGCACGGTATGAATTGGCCGAAGCGCTCTCCGCGCGCGGCGATCTGGAAGGAGCGAGCGAACACCTGCTCGCCATAATCGCCAAGAACCGCGACTGGAACGAAGGCGCTGCGCGCACACAATTGCTGAAGGTGTTCGACGCGGCCGGCGCAGCCTCCGACATCGCTAAGCAAGGGCGCCGCAAGCTTTCGGCGATTCTGTTCTCGTGAGCGCGTTCGGCTTCCGCAAGCCCGCGGACCTGCCGCAGGCTATTCCGGTGTTTCCGCTGGAGGGTGCGATCCTGTTTCCGCGCGGCGTGCTGGCGCTCAACATTTTTGAGCCGCGCTATCTGAACATGATCGATGACGCCTTGGGCGAAGAGCGGCTGATTGGCATGATCCAGCCCGCCAGCGGCGAGGAGGATAACCCGAAACCGGCGCTGGCCGATGTCGGCACTGTCGGACGCATCACGACGTTCTCTGAAACCGACGATGGGCGCTACCTGGTCACGCTCACAGGCATTGCGCGGTTCGCATTCGAGCAAGAGATCAACGCAGGCACGCCCTACCGCCAAGCGCTGGTTTCGTTCGAGGAATTTGCGCACGACTTCACGCCGGATAGCGACAGGGGCATCGACCGCCCGGCCTTGATGGCTTCGCTCAAGACTTACGCCAGCCTGCATGGCTTCAACGTCGACTGGGACTCGGTCGAACAGGCCCCGACCGAAACAGTGATCAATGTCGCAGCGCAGATTTGCCCATTCGACGCCGCCGCCAAACAAGCGCTGCTGGAAGCGCACACACTGGAAGAGCGCGCCAAGGCGCTGGTGGCGCTGCTTGAGTGGGATGTCGCCTCCGACGATCAAAGACGGCCGCTACAATGAGCGAAGTCGATCCTAAACTGCTTGAAGTCCTGGTGTGCCCGCAGACGCCAACGCCGCCGCGTTACCACCGCGAGCGCCAGGAGCTGATCAGCGACGCCGCGCGCCTCGCCTACCCGGTCCGCGACGGCGTGCCGATCATGCTGATTGACGAGGCGCGCGAACTCGGGGCCGACGAATGAGCGCCTGGCCCACCGATCTCGTGTTCGACCGCGAGGCTAAAGAACTCCACATCAGCTTCGACGACGGCGCTAAGTTCGACATCCCGTTCGAATTGCTGCGCGTGGAGAGCCCCTCGGCCGAGAATAAGGGCCATGGCGGCGATCCGCTGCCGCCGCCCACGGGCAAGGCCAATGTCGGCGTGGTGCGCGCCGAGCCTGTCGGGCGCTATGCCGTGCGCATCGTGTTCGACGACGGCCACGACACCGGCCTCTACTCATGGGATCTGCTGCACGAGCTGGGCGCGCACAAGGAGGAGCGCATGCGCAGATACCGTGAAACCCTGCAGCAGCGCTCGCTCAGGGACGAAGCTTAGCGCGAGCGATCCGGCGCGAAGCACCGCTCAACGAGAAAGCGTGCGCGCGCATGCCTTTCCAGCGCCGCGCTGCAATTTACCAGCACCGCTGAAGCCGCCGCCTCCCACACCTTTAGGTCCGCGCGCTCATTGCCCGCATACACGAAGCCTCGCGGGAACGCCTGCGAGAGCGCCGCCGCTTTGCGTCGCGACTTAAGATTGGCGACCCCGTCCGACGCCAGCACCGCGTCGAACAGACCAAGATACGCCGCGACACGCTCCACCGCGGCGCGATCGGATGCGCTCGCCAACACGATCGTCCGGCCACGAGCCTTTTCCGCGCGCAACCACTCCACGACACGCGCATCATACGGCAGCGTCTCCGGCGCCGGTGCGTACTTCGCCAACCGCGCCTTGACCGGCGCCCGCCCGCGCAAAAACCAGAACGGCATGGCTAACACGCCCCATGGCTTGCGCGAGAGAAACGTCAGCATCGAACGGAAGAACAAGTCCGCATGGATCAGCGTACCGTCGAGATCGACCGCCAGCGGCAAGTCGCGCGTGTGGTTCAACGGAACACCAGAAAGCGCGCGGCGAGGAAATTGTAGATCAGCACCAGCCCCGTCGCGATCAATTGCGCCAAGAGGTAGTGCAGTCCAAACTGCAGGAAGAACGCCATGATTGCGGCGTTCAGCACGCCGCCCAACGCAATGACGGCCACGAACTTGGCCAGCCCGCGCCCGTAGGCCGGCCGCACGGCAAACGTAAAAGTGCGGTTCAACGTGTAGCTCACGACCGCGCCGACGCCGTAGCCGCACACAGTGGCCCACACGGGATGTATGCCGCCGAACTCCTTGAGCGTAATCAGCACCGCGTAGTGCGCAGCCGTCGCCACCGCGCCCACTGCGGTGAAGCGCACAAAGTCGCGCACGATGCGGCGCGCGAACCATTGCTGGATCAGTTCCGGCGTCATGTTTCGCGGGCGGGCGGCTTCACCAGCAACAGCAGCAAGAATCCCGCCAGCAAGAGAATAGTGATCGAAGCGAAACCCGCACGCAGATCCTGGTAAGTTGAGGTGAAATACGCCACCAGCGCCGGCGCCAGCCAGGCCGTGGCCGAGCCGGCGAGCGCATAGAGGCCGAACACCTCGCCCTCCATGCCCGCCGGCGCCAGCCGCGCCATCAGCGAACGGCTGGATGCATACGCTGCGGTGATCGAAACCGCGATGAGGCATGCGAAGCCCAGATAGGCCAGCTCGGGCGCGGTCGAGAAGATCGGGCTTCCCCACGCCGCCACCCCCGGCGCGACCGCGACAAAGAAGATCGAGAACGGCGACAACGACACCAGGAG
>CALBSY010000169.1 GCA_937967725.1 uncultured Alphaproteobacteria bacterium
GAGCGCCTGCTGATGGACGTGGTGCGCGGCAATCTCGCGCTCTTCATGCGGCACGCACGCCGGCACGGCGGCAGCGCCTACCGGGCCAGTCGTGGCCAAGCAGCATCGCGGCGTAGAAGCGATCCTTTTCGCGTTTGCGCCACTGGTGGCGCCGCGCCAATCGAAAGGCATGTCGTCCGCGTTTGCTTGCCTGCCGCGCGCGCTCAGCAATGCGTTTCGCACCTTTGCGCACTTGGCGGGGTGAGGCTTCAGGCCAAACTGCCGCCAGAGCCAGGAGATCGCGAATGCCGGTGCTCGCCGTTTCCACGTCGAGTTGCGGCAAGGCCCTCCGTTCCGCTTCGAGTGCTTCCGCGGCGGCGATTAGCGCCTGCGCGTGTTTCTTTCCGGCCTTTTTGGCGGTGCTGCGCGCTGTCTCCGCTAGCGCCGTAAGATTCCTTGTTTGCGCCAGCACGCGCATGACCGCACGCGCGGAATCGTCAAACACTGCAGCAAGCCCGGGAGCACCTGCTTTGCCGATGCGTGCAAGGGCTCGTGCGCGTTTTAGATGCACACGACAACGATGTACCGAAGCCGGATGCGGAATCGGCTCACTGATTGCTTCGATTGCCGCGCTCAATTCTTGCGTCAGCGCCGCGCGCAAATCGAACGCCGCCCCAGGCGATCGCATTGTAACAAACCCCTAGCTCGCGCTTCTCAAGGGCGCGAACGTTCCTCGATCTTCTTGAGCGTGCCGGAAAAAGCAAGCAGGGGATGTGAAAGTTGTGTAACCAGTCCGCGCACGAAAATCAGCGTTCGCGTTTCGCGTAGCACCTCGCCTTCCGCTTCGACGTAACCGCTTAGATCGCCGGCCCTGAGAAACTCGCTGTTGCAGGTCAGAGTGACAGCTTTGGTCTCCCGCAACGCATTGTGCGCGATGCAGAAAAGCGCGAAGTCGGCGAAGCTCATGAGCGCGCCGCCGTGAATCGTGCCGCCGCCGTTCAGATGCTCCGGGCGCGGTTGAAACGCGCAACGAACCTTGCCGTCGTCGGTCTTGAAGCAGAACGGCCCGATCGCGGTTTCGTAAGGATCTCCGCCTGCGCTCCAGGTGCTCCACCCCTTGAAGGGCCCGTCTTTCAGCACAACCGGCTGCACTGCGGGCGCGTCGCCCGCGCCATCGGCGCTCATCGTATTGTTTCTCCTAGGCTTGTGCGCGTGCTGACATGGTATCAACATGGCCGCAAGGCAGGGGCAATGCGGTTTTCATTCCTGATCTTGGCGTGCCTGGCGTTGGCGCAATGCGCCACCTCGGAGGACGACCTCTTCCAGGTGGGCCAGTCCGAGGACGCGTTTGTCATCATTGGCGTAGCGGAAGCCGCCGCCAACCGCGAGGGACGCTATACCGTACTGTGGCGCCGGCTCGACAGCACGGGCGCCTTTACCGAACCCAGCGGACGCACCGCTTTTGAAGCAGAAACCAATGTCAGGCGCACTGTGCGTGTGCGGGGCGTGCCTGGCGAGTTCGAAACGCGGCGGATCGAGCCGGGCGTTTACGCGCTCGATAGTGTGTTTGCTGTGATCCGTGAGCGGCGCGTCGATTATGTCGCCAATGGGGTCGTCCATGGTCCTGCAAGACCTGCCTTCGAAGTGCGGCCCGGCGAAGCCGTCTATCTTGGCATCTGGCAGGTCGATATTGAGGACGCCAACGCTGTAGTGCGGCCCTGGCGGCTCAGCGAAACGGACCTGCGTCTGGTGTTGGACAATTCCGACGAAGTGCGCGGCCGGGTACGCGTACGGCAAACGCACACGCGCGAAGTCGCTTGCGAGCCGCGGCGTTTGAACTCTCGCTCTCGTAGACAGGTTTGCTGATGCAAGACGAAGAAACGCTCCAGGAATTGCTCTCCGCCATTCGCCGCTTTGTGGATCAACGCCTAATCCCGTTGGAAGCCAAAGTGTCGGAGGAAGACGCCGTGCCTGCCGAAGCGTTGGCTGAGATGCGCGCGCTGGGGTTGTTCGGGCTGTCCATTCCGGAAGAGTACGGCGGGCTTGGACTTTCGATGGAAGCCGAATGCCGGGTGATGTTCGAGTTTTGCCGCTGCTCGCCGGCGTTTCGATCGGCCTTTGGCACCAATGTCGGAATTGGCAGCCAAGGCCTCGTTATGTTTGGAACCGAGGCGCAGAAGCAGAACTACCTTCCTGGCATCGCCTCCGGCGAGATCGTAACTTCGTTTGCGCTAACCGAACCGGAAGCAGGATCGGACTCAGCGTCGGTGCGCACAAGGGCGGAGCGCGACGGCGAGGTGTACGTGCTAAACGGGACTAAGCGATACATCACCAATGCCGCGCGCGCTTCGCTGCTCACAGTGATGGCGCGCACCAATCCGGAGATTAAGGGCGGCGGCGGCGTCTCCGCTTTTCTGGTGCCGCGCGACCTCAAGGGCGTCTCTGTCGGGAAGCCGGAAAAGAAAATGGGCCAGCAAGGCGCCCACATTCACGACATCAATTTCGACAATGCACGCGTACCTGCGGAGAACCGCTTGGGCGATGAGGGCCAGGGCTTCAAAGTCGCCATGCAGGTGCTGGATCGCGGCCGTCTGCACATTTCATCGGTTTGCGTGGGTGTGGCTGAGCGCTTGATCGAAGAGTGCGTGCGCTACGCCGCCGAACGGAAGCAATTCGGCCAGCCGATCGCCAGCTTCCAAATGATCCAGGCCATGCTGGCGGATAGCCGCGCCGAGGCCAACGCCGCGCGCGGCATGATCCTCGAAGCCGCGCGCAAGCGCGACGCGGGCGGCGATGTGACGATGGACGCGGCCTGCGCCAAGTTGTTCGCTTCGGAGATGGTCGGACGCGTCGCCGACCGCGCGGTGCAGATTTTTGGCGGCGCGGGCTATGTCGCCGACCATGGCATCGAGCGGTTCTATCGCGACGTACGGATTTTTCGCCTCTACGAGGGCACCAGCGAAATACAGCGGGTCATCATCGCGCGCGAGATGATGAAACGCGGCGGTTAAGCGGCGAGATCGCCCAATGCATCAAGCAACGGCCTAAGCTGCGCTTCGTAGCCGCGCCAGCGCCCGATTGCCGTGCTGTACAACGGACGGCGCACCTGTATCTGACTGTGCGTTTTCACCGGCCTGTCGGCTCGATGGAAGGCAAGCACTGCATCGTCCCACGGTAAACCGCAATGCGCGAGCAGACGCCGCGCTTGGCCTTCCAGATCGCCGACCAGGTCCTCGTAGCGTACATCCAACATGACGTTGGCCGGCAACACGCTGCGCCAATGCGCCATCAATGCGTGGTAGGCGCGGTAATAGCGCCCGAGTTCGCCCAAATCGTAGGTATGGTGCAGGCCTGCGGTGAAGTGCTTGGAAAAACACGATACACACGTGTCGACAGGGTTGCGATGGACGTGCACGATCTTGGCGTTTGGCAACGCCATGTGGATGAGCCCCAAATGCATGAAATTCGCGGGCTGCTTGTCCACGACGTACGCCGCCGCCGTTCGCCGGGTCACGCGCGCTATATAGTTTTGGCCTATCCGGTCCAACGTAACGGAATCCGGATTGGCCAGGAACCGAAGCAATGGGGCGTCTCCGGCGCCGACGACATCGGCTAGCGCAGCGCTGAAATCGTGTAGTTCGCCGGCGCCATAAACCCCCGAGTGACTGGATAGCACCTGTTCCACCAGCGTGCTGCCAGCGCGCGGCATGCTCACGATGAAGATCGGCGTTGTACCGGCGTAAGCGTATTTGTGTTGCGCAGCTATCGCCTCCGATGCGGGCGCCTCGCCGAGTTGTCGCAAGACGGCGAGCGTGGCGGTTTCATCATAACGCACGCTGCGCCGTTTCAACGCGCACGCTCGTAGCGCTGCTTGGAGGAAGTCCTCGCGTCGGTCCAAGTCTGCGTAGGCTTTGGCGGCGGCGAAGGACAGTAGCATCCTATCCGGATCGTTCAGCTGGCCTGCGAGTCGACGCTCGATCTCTCTCAAGTGCCGATCGTCGGCGCTACGAACATCGTAGGCGTCGAGCAGATTGACGTAGGCGTGGGCAGCGCCGGGCTGCAGCGCGAGGACTTGTTCGAAATGAGCTACCGCTTCCGGCGCGCGCCCTGTCTGTACGGCGACGAGGCCCAGATTGTTGTGTGCTTCTGGAAAATGAGGGTGAAGCGCGAGCGCGCGCCGCAGCGTTGCCTCGGCTTCAGCATAGTCGCCGCGTTCCATATAGGCGAGCGCGAGATCGTTGAGGATGATTGGATCCTCCGTCCGCAGCGCGGCCGCGCGTTCGCCATGCGTTATGCTTTCGTCCAATCGGCCTAGCCGGCGCAGAACGCTGGAGAGATGCGCGTGAAGCACGAAAGCCTCAGGATCGGCGCGCGTCGCTTCACCCAGGAGATCGGCAGTCCGCGGCAGGTCGCCGCGCTGTTCGGCGATCGAGGCAAGCAGGTGTAGCGCGCCGGCGTGCTTGGGCGCGCCGCGCAGCACTTCAGTCAGCAGCGTTTCCGCTTGGTCAAACGCGCCGGTGTGCGCGTGCCGCCTCGCCTGGTCGAACTTGCTCTCCATGCCGCTGCGATTACCACAGCCGTTTCTGCGCCGCGACCTGGACGCCGGTTCGCGGCTGCGGCACGGCATGGACATGACCAAGGCGAATAGGCTCGACGCATTGGTGGCGGAAATTTCCGCTTGCCGTCACTGCGCCGAGCATTTGCCGCATGAGCCACGGCCGGTGGTCTGGGTGCACCCCGAAGCGCGTATTCTGATCGCGGGGCAGGCGCCTGGGCGCCGCGTGCATGAAAGCGGCGTTCCATGGAACGATCCGTCGGGCGACCGCCTGCGTGACTGGATGCAGTTGGATCGCGAAGCGTTCTACGACAAACGCAACATAGCCGTCGCCGCGATGGGATTTTGCTATCCCGGAACGGTGGACGGCGCCGATTTGCCCCCGCGCCGCGAATGTGCGCCGCTCTGGCGTCCGCGATTGATGCCGCTGCGGAACAAAGTGCGTGTAATCGACTTAGTAGGCGCGAACGCGC
>CALBSY010000170.1 GCA_937967725.1 uncultured Alphaproteobacteria bacterium
AGCGCCTCTACTCAATTTAGGATATCGAACGCCAGAAGCAGTGTGCGCTGGCGGCGGTTGAAGTTGTCGTCGGACACGATGTAGACGCGGACCGCGCCGTCGGGCGTGGACACAGCGGCGATGGCTTCGAAATTGTCGACCGGCCGCGGCGATTCTATCAGGGCCAATTCTTCGGCTTCAACCTCGCCCTCGCCTAAGGATGCGACGCGCGTAATGCGCGCGCGCGCGCCAATCACCGGCGCATAGAAGCGTTCAAGCGCGACATAGCCGCCATCGGGCAAGCGATCGAGCGCCGTCAGCGAAAAACCGCCGGACAAAGGATAGCGTGCATTGGCTCGCGCCGGCGCCGGCGCGTCCAGGCGCGCGCGCCAAAGCGGCGTCGTTGCTTCTCCGCCACCCTCAGCGCCAACGATCAGCGCGCCATCCTCACTCGCCGCGAGCGCCTCCAGACCGTTGTTGCCCGGCAGACGCGCGACGCCGTCGAGCACCGGACCAGGCGCCGCCGCGCCGAACGCCCCGTCGCGGTTGAGATCGTAGATGCGGATGGACTGTGTCTGCTCGAAGCTGACGGCGAAGCGTCCATCCGGCAATTGCGCCACGTCTTCGGCGTCGCCGGACGCTTTGCTGGGGAACGGCTCGCCATCCTCGTTACGCATGAAGGCGGTGCGCACGGCGCCGACGCCGGTCAGCACGCCTTCTTCGTCCAATACCAAGCGCCATTCGAACCAATCGCCGTTGTCGCTGACCGCGATGACGCGGGTCCCGTCGAGCACTTCGATGCCGGAAATGCCGCCAAACACCGGATCGTCGGAACGAATCTCCACGCCGCCGCGGAAGCGCAGCCGGCCCACGTGCTCTGTGCCGAAATCGATCGGCGCAACCGTCACTTCGACGCTGCGCCATTGCTCGGCGATCGGCGCGTCTGCGGCCGACGGCGCGCACGCGGCCAAGACCAGCGCGCCACTCAGACAAAACGAACGCAGCCTCACGCCATCGCCCGCGCGCGTTCGCGTAATTCGCGCGGGCTGCGCGGCGGCTCCTCGCTCGGAGCGGGTTCGTCGAACAATTCGGCCAGCTTCTCGATCATCACGCCGCCCAGCTGTTCAGCATCGGTGATCGTAACGGCGCGGCGATAATACCGTGTGACATCGTGGCCGATGCCGATGGCGATGAGCTCGACCGGCGAGCGCGTCTCGATCCAGTGGATCACAGTGCGCAGGTGGCGTTCGAGATAATTGCCTGGGTTCGCCGACAGCGTTGAATCGTCCACCGGCGCGCCGTCTGAGATCACCATCAGGATACGCCGCTGCTCCGCGCGTCCGAGCAAACGGTCATGCGCCCACATCAGCGCTTCGCCGTCGATGTTTTCCT